>JAEUNV010000413.1 GCA_016790385.1 Zoogloea sp. | reverse complement strand
GCAGCCGCGCCCGCCGCGGCTCCGGCAGCGGCTCCGGTGGCTGCCGCACCGGCCGCGGCCGCTGCACCCTCCGCCGTCACCCTCGGCGGCAAGGTGCACGCCAGCCCCTCGGTGCGCGCCTATTGCCCGCGAGCTGGGTGTCGATCTTGGCCAGGTCAAGGCCACCGGCCCCAAGAACCGCATCGTCCAGGCCGACGTCTCCGCCTTCGTCAAGGGCGCCATGAGCACCGGCGTCGTTCCGGGCAAGACCGTCGCCGCCGCGGCCGTGGGCAGCCTGGGTGGCGGGCTCGACCTGCTGCCATGGCCGAAGGTGGACTTCTCCAAGTTCGGCGAAGTCGAGGTCAAACCGCTGTCCCGCATCAAGAAGATCTCCGGCCAGAACCTCGCCCGCAACTGGGCGATGATCCCGGCGGTCACCTATCACGAAGACGCCGACATCACCGACCTGGAAACCTTCCGCGTCCAGATGAACAAGGAGTTCGAGAAATCCGGCAAGAAGCTCACCATGCTCGCCTTCATCATCAAGGCCTCGGTGCGCGCCCTTCAGGAATTCCCCGAGTTCAACACCAGTCTCGACGGGGACAACCTGGTCTACAAGAAGTACTTCAACATTGCCTTCGCGGCCGACACCCCCAACGGCCTCGTTGTGCCGGTGGTGAAGGATGCGGACAAGAAGAGCGTGTTCGACATTGCCGCCGAAACCGGTTCGCTGGCCAAGCTCGCCCGTGACGGCAAGCTCAAGCCCGCCGACATGTCCGGCGCGTGCTTCACCATCTCCAGCCTCGGCGGTATCGGCGGCACCTACTTCGCGCCCATCGTCAATGCGCCGGAAGTGGCCATCCTGGGGGTCAACAAATCGGTGTTCAAGCCGGTGTGGGACGGCAAGCAGTTTGCGCCGCGCCTCACCCTGCCCATGTCGCTGACCGCCGACCACCGCGTGATCGACGGCGCCCTGGCCACCCGCTTCAACGTGTACCTCGCCCAACTGCTGGCCGACTTCCGTCGGGTCATGCTCTAAGGAGATCGCCATGAGCCTCGTAGAAGTCAAGGTTCCGGATATCGGCGATTTCTCGGACGTGCCCGTCATCGAGCTGTTTGTGAAGGTCGGCGACACCATCAAGGTGGACGACGCCATCGCCACGCTCGAATCGGACAAGGCCACCATGGATGTGCCATCCAGCGCCGCCGGTGTGATCAAGGAAGTGAAGATCGCCCTGGGCGACCGGGTGTCCGAAGGCAAGGTGCTGATCGTCGTCGAAGCGGACGGTGCGGGCGCCAGCCCGGCGCCGGCCGCCTCGGCTGCACCGGCTGCCCCTGCCGCCGCGCCCGTGGCCGCGCCGGCCGCCGCCGCCCACAGCGGCAGCGCCGACGTGGAGTACGACATGGTGGTGCTGGGTGCCGGGCCGGGCGGCTATTCCGCCGCCTTCCGCGCCGCCGACCTGGGCCTCAAGACCGCCATCATCGAACGCTATGCCACCCTCGGCGGTGTGTGCCTGAACGTGGGCTGCATTCCTTCCAAGGCGCTGCTGCATGTGGCGGCTGTGATCGAAGAGGCGGAACACGCCAGCGTGGCGGGAGTCAGCTTCGCCAAGCCCAGCGTGGATGTGGACGCCCTGCGCACCCACAAGGAGAAGGTGGTCGGCAAGCTCACCGGCGGCCTCGCCGGCATGGCCAAGGGCCGCAAGGTGGACATCATCCGTGGCTACGGCCACTTCCTCGACCCGAATCACCTCGAGGTCGAAGAAACCACCGGCACCAGCCAGGACAAGACCGGTGCCAAGAAGGTCGTGAAGTTCAAGCAGTGCATCATCGCGGCCGGATCGGCGGCGGTGCATCTGCCCTTCATCCCCCGTGATCCGCGCATCGTCGATTCCACCGGCGCGCTGGAACTCCGCTTCGTGCCCGGCAAGCTGCTGGTCATCGGCGGCGGCATCATCGGCCTGGAAATGGCCACGGTCTATTCCACCCTCGGCTCCCGCGTCGATGTGGTGGAGATGATGGATGGCCTGATGCAAGGCCCCGACCGGGACGCCGTCAAGGTATGGGAGAAGCAGAACGCCAGCCGCTTCGACAAGATCATGCTGAAGACCAAGACGGTGGCCGTCGACGCGAAGGAGGACGGCTTGTACGTCACCTTCGAAGGCGAGGGCGCGCCTGCTGATCCGGTCAAGTACGACATGATCCTGCAATCGGCAGGCCGCGCGCCCAACGGCAAGAAGATCGGTGCCGACAAGGCCGGCGTCATCGTCACCGACCGCGGTTTCATCCCGGTGGATGCCCAGATGCGCACCAATGTGCCCCACATCTTCGCCATCGGCGACGTGGTCGGCCAACCCATGCTGGCCCACAAGGCCGTGCATGAAGCCCACGTGGCGGCGGAAGTCGCGGCCGGTCACAAGGCCGCCTTCGACGCCACCGTGATCCCCGGTGTGGCCTACACCCACCCCGAAGTCGCCTGGGTGGGCTACACCGAAGCCCAGGCCAAGGCCGAAGGCAAGAAGGTGGAGACAGCCAAGTTCCCCTGGGCCGCCAGCGGCCGCGCCATCGCCAATGGCGCCGACTACGGCTTCACCAAGCTGATCTTCGACGCCGAAACCCACCGGGTCATCGGTGGCACCATCGTCGGCCCCTCCGCCGGCGACATGATCGGCGAAGTGTGTCTGGCCATCGAGATGGGCGCGGATGCGGTGGATATCGGCAAGACCATCCATCCCCACCCCACCCTCGGCGAAACCGTGGGCATGGCGGCAGAGGTGGCCCACGGCAGTTGCACCGACGTACCGCCGGCCCGCAAGAAGTAAGTCTCCTCCAAGACCCTGTTGTAGCGTTGTTTCAGGCGGCCTCAGGGCCGCCTTTTTTTACCTGCGGCGCCAGAGCTCGAAGCCGGTGACGGGCCGCGGTGCGCCTTGCCCGGCGTCTTTGGCGGCAGTCCCGCCGCGAAGCGGTGGCTCCCGCTCACCCACTCCAGCAGCGCCTCATCCGAGGCATACCCATCGGGCTCGACGAACACGTAACCCTTCATCGGCCTGCCGGTGAAGTCCATCTCACGGACATGCGGCAGCAGGAGCGCCTGCGCATACGCCTCCAACGGCAGGCGCACCATCAAGCGCTCCCCCAGGACCCCCACAAAGACGTGCCCGTCCGCCATGAAGGCGAGGCCACCGAACATCTTTCTCTCCGTGATGGCCGGACGTCCATGGACGATCTCCCGCACACGTTGCGCCAAGCCCTCGTCGTAAGCCACGCTGTCGTCTCCTGATCGGTCCGCCCTCCCCGCACCGGTGGGCAGGCGAGGCGTCGAAAAAGCTTGCACCAGAAATTGTTGCGCTGCACAATAAATCCATACTGAATCTGGGCATCGTGGGCAGCCATCGCCCAAGCCGGTATCGGGATTGTCCGGATCGGTGCTCGTGCCGACAACCCGATACAAGCCGATAAGGAGATCCGCGTGCTATCCATCATCGACATCAAGGACTACATCGATCTGGACTTCGAAACGATCGAGGTCGTGAAGAAGGCCACCCAGTTGCCCATCGAAGAGTCCATCGTGCTGGCTCGCCAGTGTCTCGACACCGACCACGGCCGCTCCCTGCTGCACCATATGTTTCTGGACCAGATCGCCGATGCCGCGGCGAGCTACGAGCGCGCCCTTGAAGCCGAGTTGCGCCGGGCCTACCGGCACTTCACACGCAAATACCCACTCTTCGCCCAGTGACCTCCGGCCGGCACGGTATCCGGCCCGCCCCGGGTCGGTCCGTACCCGCCGGGTATTGATGGGAGCACCGTTCGCCTGGCCCTGCGCCCGCCTGCGTGCGGCGTGGGTCCGCTGGCGCTGGCCGGTAGCAAGGCGGCCCTCGGGACGGATCCCTCGGCTTGATCGCTCGGCAGCGAACGCCCTGGCGCACCGTGGAGGCAAAAGCTCGGACGCGCCATGCCGTTAAGCCTTGGTGGACGCTACCTCACACCATCGCCCTGCGGAGAGCCGCCATGTCAAATCACGCCCAAGGACAGGCCACCCACTTTGCCGTCACCCTCATGGAGCACCTCGTGGTGCCCACCTTCGTGCTCGATGCCGATCATCGCGTGCTCGTGTGGAACCGCGCCTGCGAGCGCCTCACCGGCGTCCCTGCCAGTGAGGTCATTGGCACCCAAGACCACTGGCGGGCCTTCTACGACAGCCCGCGGCCGTGCCTGGCCGATCTGGTGGCACGCAGCGACTGGTCACTGATAGACAAGCTGTACACCACCCACGAGGAACCCAACACCCCGGCCCACGGCGTGCACGCCGAGAACTGGTGCGCCATGCCCCGCCGCAATAAACAACTGTACCTGGTGGTGGATGCCGGCCCGGTGTTCGACGCAGCCGGCCAGCTCATTGCCGTAGTGGAAACCCTGCGCGACAACACCGAGAACAAGCTCACCCAGACCAAGGTGGCCGAGCAGGCCAGCCTGCTCCAGCACCACTATGACGAGCACGAGCGCGAAGCCAAGATGGCCCGGCGCATCCTCAACCACCAGATCCGCGTCGATCTCATCCGTCAGGCGGGCATCCACTACGCGGTGATACCCGCCACCCACTTTTCGGGAGACCTCATCCTCGCCGCCCGTTCACCGAACGGCCGACTCCACGCCCTGCTGGCCGATGCCACCGGCCACGGGCTGGCTGCGGCCATGAGCGTGCTGCCGGTGGTCCAGGAGTTCTATCGCCTCGTGGAGCAGAACGAGTCGCTGCCCGGCATCATCGAGTCCATCAACTTCGTGCTCGCCAACTCCCTGCCCGCGGGGCGCTTCGTGGCGGCCGGGCTGGTGAGCCTTGACGAGTCCACCCGCTCCGGCGAAGTCTGGGTTGGCGGCATCCCCGGCGTGCAGATGATCGACGACGGGGGCGCGCTGCTGCGACGTTTTGAATCCCGCAATCTGCCCCTGGGCGTCACCCGCGACCCGGAGGGGATCAATGCCTTC
>JAEUNV010000339.1 GCA_016790385.1 Zoogloea sp. | reverse complement strand
GAACCCGTAAGGCTTGCGCCGGCGGATTTTAAGTCCGCTGTGTTTACCGATTTCACCATCCGGGCGAGGAGGCTTCAGCGCTGAGGCTGTTCCGGCAGGGTGATGTTGACTTCGAGGATCTCGCAGTTGTCCTGTTTCTCGAGCTGGACCTTGATGTCGTCGGGGCCGACATTGACGTACTTGGAGATCACGGCGATCAGCTCACGCTGAAGTTCCGGCAGGAAGTCCGGTGCCCGGTTGGCGCCGCGCTCGTGGGCGATGATCAGGGACAGGCGTTCCTTGGCGACGGAAGCCGTCTTAGGCTTGGAACCGAAGAAGTAGGAGAGAAGTGACATCTCACTTGCCTCCGAAGAGGCGCTTCAGCAGGCCGGGCTTTTCGTAGGTGACGAAACGCAGGGGGCGGTCTTCGTCGAGGAAGCGGGCGATGACGTCCAGATAAGCCGTGGCGACGTCGCTGTCTTTAAGGTGGATGGCCGGGGTGCCCTGGTTGGAGGCCTGGAGCACGTCGTCGGATTCGGGGATGACACCGATCAGCGGTACGCGCAGCAGTTCCTGGACGTCCTTGTACGAGAGCATTTCGCCGTCCTCGACGCGCTTGGGCGAGTAGCGGGTGACCAGTAGGTGTTCCTTGACCGGCTCACGGCCTTCGATGGCACGGCGGCTCTTGCTTTGCAGGATGCCGAGGATGCGGTCGGAGTCGCGCACTGAGGAGACTTCGGGGTTGGATACGACGATGGCTTCATCGGCAAAGGTGAGGGCCATGACGGCGCCCCGCTCGATGCCGGCCGGGGAGTCGCAGATGACGTAGTCGAAGCCCATGTGCTCAAGCTCCTTGAGCACCTTCTCCACGCCCTCTTCGGTCAGGGCGTCCTTGTCGCGGGTCTGGGAGGCCGGCAGGATGAAGAGGTTTTCGCAGTGCTTGTCCTTGATCAGCGCCTGGTTCAGGTTGGCTTCACCGTTCACCACGTTGATCAGGTCGTAAACCACGCGACGTTCGCAGCCCATGATGAGGTCGAGGTTGCGCAGACCCACGTCGAAGTCGATGACGGCGGTCTTGAAGCCCCGCAGGGCCAGACCGGTGGAAATGCTTGCGCTGGTGGTGGTCTTGCCGACGCCACCCTTGCCGGACGTTACTACGATGACGCGTGCCACGATGTCCCCTTAAGTCGTATGAGTCGCCGCTTCAATCGTCTTGAAGCGGTGTAATTTCGAGAGTGTGCAGGGTGTCCGAGCCGCTCAGCCGGACGTGGGCGCTGCGCCCGGCTACGGCCTGCGGGATGCCCCGTTCGAAGGTGCGATACACCCCGGCGATGGAAACCAGCTCGGGGCCGAAATTGGTGCTGAAGATGCGCGCGCTGGTGTCGCCCCGGGCGCCGGCGAGGGCACGGCCGCGCAGGGGGCCGTAGCAGTGGATGCAGCCATCGGCGATGACTTCTGAGCCCGGGCTCATGCCCGCCAGCAAGACCAGATCACCGCCTTTGGCGTACACCTGCTGGCCGGAGCGCAGCGGGCGCTCAACAACCATGGTGGGGGCTGCGGTCGCGGGGGCTGCGCTTGCCTGCGGGGGCGGCGGCGGTGCCTCGACCGGGGCCCGTGCTGCGGGAGGGGCCGGGGGTGGAGCGACGGTACGCTCGGCGGAAAGCCCCTCCGGGCCAAGAATGGCGAGGTTGGCGCGACGGGCGCCGTCGTGCAGATAGTCGGGCAGGTTGCGCACGCCGATGGGCTGTACCTGATAGCGGCGCAAAAGGCTGATGATGGCCGTCCAGTCCACCCGGTCCGGGGTGCTGACGAGCTGGGCGAAGTCGAGCACCGCGGGCTCGCCGGCGAAGAAGTCCGGCATGCCGCCGAGCATCATGTGCAGGGCGTCGGCAAGACGCACGGCTTCCGTTTCTCGGACGTGGGCGGTCATTACCGCCAGGCTGGCGCCTTTGAACTCGATCAGTTTGCCCTGCACGGAAGCGTCGGCCATGGATATCGGGTGGGGTTAGCGGACTGTAACCGACGAAGTCTACTTTTCAGCGGGGTTTCGGGCAAGTCCGCTCGCCAAATGACTGGAGATCAATGCAGGGTGCGGGGTTCGGGGGCCGGCTCGGCGAACAGGGCGGCCACGTCGTCGGCGTTGAAACGATATTCGTGGTTCGACAGATCGTCGTGGATCAGGATTTCCCCGTGTTCAGCCAGCATGGCTTCAAGTTCGGCCCTGCCCAGCGAGCGGAGCACGTTGCGCACCTTGTCCCAGTCCTGGGGCCAGTCGTGGGTGAGCTCGCGTGCGTCGAGCAGGCGCACGGTTTCCTGGTGGAAGAGGCGGATCAGTATGTCTTCGGCGGAGAGCCCGAGCAGTTCCTCCGCGCGGACCGTGGACGCGAGGCGGGTGACACGGTCCCAGCCGTCCGGGTCTTTCCGGTCGGCATCGGGGAGCTTCTGCAGAAA
>JAEUNV010000329.1 GCA_016790385.1 Zoogloea sp. | reverse complement strand
GCCGGGATGCTGATCTCCGAAACCGAGTACCGCTACCACGTGGAGGAGGACATCAAGCCCTTCCGTGATGTGCTGCTGGGTTTGTTTTTTGTCACGGTCGGCATGTTTCTTGATGTTGGCCGGATCATCCTCAGCCTGCCGGCCGTATTGGCCATGCTCGGGACGCTGTTGCTGGTCAAGTTCCTGCTAGTCGGGGTGGCATCGCGCCTGATGGGCAGTTCGCAGGGAACGGCCGCGCGCACGGGGCTGTGGTTGTGCGCCGGAGGGGAGTTCGGTTTCGTTCTGCTCAGCCAGATCGACGATGCCCGCCTGCTGCCACCGGCGCTTTCCCAGGTGGTCGTGGCTGCCCTGGTGCTATCCATGCTGCTAGCTCCCTTGATCGTGCAGTACAGCGAAAAACTGGTGCTGCGGCTGGTGCCGTCCGAGTGGATGAACCGCTCGTTGCAACTCACGAACATTGCCACCCAGTCCATGTTCGTGGACAAACACGCCATTCTTTGCGGCTTCGGCCGTAACGGTCAGTATCTCGGGCGGCTGCTTGAGCAGGAGGGCATTACCTACATCGCCCTCGATCTGGACCCGGAACGCGTGCGTGAAGCAGCCGCGGCGGGCGAAACAGTGGTCTTCGGAGACGCGGCCAAGCGCGAAACCTTGATGGCCGCCGGCATTGCCCGGGCTTCGGTGGTGGTGGTGACCTACGCCGACACCGACGCTGCGCTGCGGGCCATGAGCCAGATCCGCGCCTGTCGGCCCGATGTGCCGGTGGTTGTACGCACCGCTGACGAGGTTGATCTCCACAAGCTGCGCCAGGCCGGCGCAGCCGAGGTGGTGCCAGAGGCGGTGGAGTCGTCCCTGATGCTGGCCTCCCACGCCCTTGCCTTGCTCGGAGTGCCCATGCCGCGCATTCTCAAGCGTATTCGTGAGGTGCGGGCTGAGCGCTATCACCTGTTGCGTGGTTTGTATCGCGGAGGTGACCACCTCCATGAGGAAGCCATTGAGGAGCGCCAGCAGCCGCGCCTGCACTCCGTGGTGATGGCCGCCGGTGCCCACGCCATCGGGCGCAGTCTTGAGGACTTGCGCCTGCGCGAAACCGGCGTTGAAGTCAGTGCTGTCCGCCGTCAGCGCATCCGCGTCGTCGATCCGACCCAGGAAACCCGCGTCGAGATGGACGACGTATTGGTGCTTCTGGGAACGCCATCTCAGCTGGCATCTGCCGAGATCCGCTTGCTGAAGGGGCTTTGAACATACCGGGGCGACGGCGATCGACCCCGGGTACCGGCTATCGGCCGGCCCGCTTGGTCTTCAAAATGCTGCACACACGGTGTAAATGCCGCTGTCGATCAGATCGGCTTGATTGATGGCGGGGCCATTGGCGGCACCGCCGGGGAGGAGTCTCACGGTGCCGCTGCCGGGGAGGCCGTCGTCCATGGCGATGTCGATCTGGCGGGCAAAGTTGCCGGCCAGATTATCCTGGCAGATGAAGAAGGTGCCCGCCCAGCCGGCGATGGGCGGGGTGCCCGTGACCCCGATGCGGCCGCCGACAGCGTTACGGGGCAACCAATCCTGTACGTTGATGCCGTCGCCGGCAGGGCTGCGGCTGTCGCCGGTGGCCAGGTTGGCGAGGCGAACATGCTGCCAGAACAGGACGGTTTCGTCGGTGGGGTTGGTGGAGTTCCACAAGCCCTCGATCCGTCCGTTGCCCACACTGCCCCCTGAAGTGGCCCGAACGGCGCCGGCAAGGCGGTTGGCCACGCCGGGATCGTCCCCGGGCATGGCGCGAAAACGATCTTGGTAACTGAAGAGATAGGTGGATGTGGAGCGGAAATCGCTGACCACGCTCTTCACCTTGGCGCTGTTGATGAGTTCCTGGCCCTTCAGCACGCCGCCCAGCAGCTGCCCGATGATGACCAGTACGACTGCGATCTCGACGAGGGTGAAGCCGCGCTGCCGTGTTTGCATTTTGTACCCCAATGGAATAATTGTGGGGTGGATGTTAATGCAAATGACATTGTTTCGGCGCATTAAAAAACCCCTGGCCGCTGCCCTTTGCCGGGGCATGGCCGGGGGCTTGGCGCCGGAGCGCGGGCCGCTCAGTGCAGGGTGTCGGGGCGCTCGGGCATCTGCACATCCAGCCAAACGTCGCTGCCGTCCTCGCTCTCGCGGATCTCCAGGCCGAAAGTGGCAAAAGCCGACTGCACGTCGCGACGCAGGGGGATGTCGGCCAGCTCACCCGGGCCGATGTCATGGCCGGCCGCCAGATGCTGGGCCGTGGTCAGCCAGATCGGCGAAAGGAAGGAGCCGGCGACAAGCTCGTGCATCTCGGCGCTGACCGCCTTGAGGGGCTGGCCCAGCCCGTCGAGATAGCCTTGAACATGGGCGACAGCCTGCATCAGGTGGGCAATACGCCCCAGGCTCTTGGCGAAAAGATCGTCCAGATCCTGCGCCGCGTAGTAGAGCGTGATCTCTTCCTGCATGCCATCGGGCAGGGCCTGGACGAGGGCCGCCAAATGGTTGAGCAGGAGGTCGGAATCGGCGGGTACCGACCAAGCGCTGCGCCGGTTGATGCGATATTCCTGCCACATGGCGGCGACGATGGGCGCCAGCGCGCGGGCCAGGGGAGCATCGCTGGCGTCGGGCACCGGTGCCCGGGAATCGTGCACGCGCCAGCACTCCTTGTGCAGATGGTGGATCAGGCGGGCAATCTCGGCGCCGTCGCCGGAGAGGATTTGCCACAGCTTGCTGCCATCGAAAAGCAGCGCCAGCCCGCCTTCGTCCGAGACGATGCGCGACAGATGCTCGGCACCTGCCGGAGTGACGCCGAATTTCTGTTCGGTGGTCGCCAGATCATCCGTGACGATGATGCGTGACAGAGCGGCCAGATCGAGATCCTCATCGCGGGCCTGAATGCGCTCGAGAAGTGCTTCAAGAACCTGGCGGAGCGTGTGGGCGTTGGTCGTGGAGATGGGGCCGTCGAAGTCGATATGCATGGTCGGCGGGGCGCGTTGGCCGCGGTGCGGATGTGGTAAAGACCCCCGTGGTCTGCCCCGTCATAAGGAAACGGGGGGCAGGGGAGCGGCCACGAATGTGGCGAGGCCTGGAGCCGGGTTTATTCCTCGACGTGACGCAGGGACAGGTCGATGGCGCGCACGTCCTTGGTCAGGCTGCCAATGGAGATCCGGTCCACGCCGGTCTCGGCAATGGCGCGCACCCGATCGAGGTTAACTCCACCGGAGGCTTCCAGCTCGGCCCGGCCCTTGTTGATGGCCACCGCCTCGCGCATCTGGGCGAGATCCATGTTGTCCAGCAAGATCATCCGGGCGCCCGCCGCGAGGGCCTCTTCGAGCTGGGCCAGATCCTCGACCTCGACTTCGATGAAGACATTGGACGGGGCAAAGGACTTGGCCTGCTCAATCACCGCCTTGATGTTGCCAGCGGCAATGATGTGATTTTCTTTGATAAGGATTCCGTCGTAGAGGCCGATACGGTGGTTGGTGCCACCGCCGACCTTGACCGCGTATTTTTGAGCAAGGCGAAGGCCAGGCAGGGTCTTGCGGGTGTCAACAATCTTTGCCTTGGTGCCGGCTACGGCTTGCACAAAGGTAGCAGTGAGGGTGGCGGTGCCGGACAAAAGCTGGACGAAATTGAGCGCAGTCCGTTCAGCCGTGAGAAGGGCGCGGGCGGAGGCATCCACCTCGCACAGGAGCTGGCCGGGTTTGATGCGTTCGCCGTCGCGGGCGTGCCAGATCACGGAGGCATCGGGTTCGAGCGCGGCAAAAGCGGCATCGAACCAGGCGGTGCCGCACAGCACGGCGTCCTCGCGGGTGATCACGCGGCCGCGGGCGTTGCGGCTGGCCGGCACGAGGCGGGCGGTGAGGTCGCCAGTGCCGATGTCTTCGGCCAGGGACGCGGCCACGGAGCGCTGGACTTCAACGCGAAGCTGTTCTGCAAATTCCATCAGGAGTCACCTAATATGTTCCGTCTCAAAATTCTAACACTTGGGGGGAATGCATCATGACGTCGATGTTGGGCGTGCTGGAGGTCAGCCTGGGGGTGCTGATCGTAGTGGTGCTGGTGGGCGGGCTCGTCTACTGGTACGTCCAGGACATCACCCAGAAGAAGCACGCCATTTTGCGCAACTATCCGCTGATCGGACACCTGCGCTACTTCTTCGAGCAACTGGGCGAGTATTTCAGGCAGTACTTCTTTCTGGGGGATCGGGAGGAGATGCCTTTCAACCGGGCCACCCGCGGCTGGGTGTATCGGCTGGCGAAGAACGAGGGTGGGGTGGTGGGCTTTGGCTCCACCTACGACATCCATCATCCCGGCGCGCTGCTCTTTGTGAACACGGGCTTTCCGGTGCTCGAGGAGAATCAGGTGCCGACGCCGCCCTTGGCCATTGGCGACGGCTATGCGGCGCAGCCCTTTGTCGCGCGTTCCCTCATCAACATCAGCGGCATGAGCTACGGCGCCCTGTCCCGTCCGGCGGTGCTGGCCCTGTCGAAGGGGGCGGCCGAGGCCGGATGCTGGATGGATACGGGTGAGGGCGGGTTGGCTCCGGCTCACCTCGAAGGCGGCGCAGATATCATCATGCAGATAGGCACAGCCAAATACGGGGTGCGCGATGCGCAGGGGCGGCTTTCCGATGAACGCCTGCGTGAGCTGGCGGCCTACCCCGCGGTGAAGGCCTTTGAAATCAAGCTTTCCCAGGGCGCCAAGCCGGGCAAGGGCGGGGTGCTGCCGGGG
>JAEUNV010000619.1 GCA_016790385.1 Zoogloea sp. | reverse complement strand
CGCTGGAGTTCGGGCGGCATCTTCCAGGGTTCGAACAGCCAGGCGTCGGGCAGGCGCTCCAGGGCCGGCAGCCAGCGGCGCACGAAGCGGCCGTCCGGGTCCTGGTCGCGGGCCTGCTTTACCGGGTTGTAGATGCGCAGGGTGTTGATGCCGGTGGTGCCGGATTGCATCTGGACCTGGGGGTAGTGGATGCCCGGCTCGTAGTCGAGAAACTCCCGGGCCAGGTGCAGGGCCGGCTTCTGCCAGGGCTGCCATAGCTGGTAGCTGGAGAAGGCGATCAGCAGGGCACGCATGCGGAAGTTGATCCAGCCCGTCTCCCGCAGCATGGCCATGCAGGCGTCGATGAGCGGAAAGCCGGTCTCCCCCTGGCGCCAGCGTGTCAGCCGGTCGGCGTCGAAGCTGGCGTCGCGCAGGCCGGCAAAGGCCGGGTGCATGTCCCGACATTCCAGCTCGGGCTCGGACTCCAGCTTCTGGATGAAATGGCAGTGCCAGTGCAGGCGGCTTTCAAAGGACTTGAGACCGGCCAGCTCGCCCCGGGGGCGCAGGTCGGGCGGCATGGACTGTAGTTCGGAGCGGCGTCGCCACACCGCATGCACGATCTCGCGCACCGACACTGCGCCGAAGGCCAGATAGGGTGACAGGCGCGAGCAGGCGTCGCCGGCCGACAGGGGGCTGGACATGCCCCAGCGGTAATCCGCCAGATGCTGGTCAAAAAAATGACGCAGCAGCAGGCGGGCGTGGCTGCGCCCGCCGTGCTGGCGCGCCGGATGGTCGGGCAGGGTGTCCGGGTGCCAGGCCAGGTGGCGGGGGGCGCCGCCGGGGGGCAGATGCAGGGGCGACGGGATGGGGCAGGGCGGGGCTTGCAACGCCTCCGGCGCCGCCAGGGGTGCGGGCGTCATGCGCTCCATCCACAGGCGGGACCAGGCATCCCGGTCGTGGAGCCTGCGCACCACGCCACCCGCTGGCCACTGCTGCCATTCGACGCCCTGCTCCCGGCACCAGCGGGCCACGGCCCGATCGCGGGCGAAGCTGGCCAGGTTGCCCGACTCTTCATGGCTGCTCAGGCGGAACGGCCCCAGGCGGTCGCGCAGGGCCTGCAAGACCTCCACCGCCGTGCCCTGCCAGCGCTGCACGGGGCTGCCCAGGGCCGCCAGGCGCACCTCCAGCTCGGCCAGACATTCCAGGATGAAGCCCAGGTGGCGGGGCGAGCTGTCGGCCTGGGCGATCAGATCGGGCTCGAAGAGGTAGATGGGCAGCACCGGGCCACGGCGGGCGGCCTCGCGCAGGGGCGCGTGGTCGGTGACCCGCAGGTCGCGCTTGAACCAGACGACGGTGATCATGCGTGCCAGCGCCGGCGGGGTGGCGGCTGGCCGGCGCTGGCCCAGAAGCGGCTGAAGGAGGGGCACAGGGTGGCCGGGTCGGGCAGCCAGCGGGGTGGGGGTGTGAGCTCGGCACCCAGATGGGAGAGGGCCTCCCGGTAATCCGGGTTGAGCGTGGCCTCGGCGCGGAAATGGCCGTCCAGCTGCCCCACATCGCCCACGAAGATCCGGTGAGTAAGGGCGCGCAGGCGGGGCAGCACGAAGGCCCAGCGCGCCTCCGACCAGGGAAAGCGCCGGTGGAAGGGCAGGTGGATCACGCCGATGCGCGGCCCCTCGCCGGGGCGCAGGGCCCAGGGATGAACGAGGGTGGCGTCGGTGTCGGATGGCGGCAGGGTCAAGTCGTCGGCGCCGAGCAGGTGAGCCTGCGGGGCGGCCAGGCGGGGCGGTTCGGTGAGTTCCTTTTCGGGCTGCCCGAAAGGAATGACCGCCTGCGGACTGCGAGCCAGCGCCTCCAGCGCGGCGTAGTCGGTATCCAGCGGCGTGCCTGGGCTGTGCCAGTCGGCCGGCGCAAAGCGCGCCACGTTGTCGGCGTTGAAGAGATAGGGCTTGCTGCTGAAGGTTGCCGCCACCCACTGCCACGACAGGTGGTTGGAGGCCAGGTCGCCGTCGAGCAGGTGGGCGTAGAGCCAGTCGGCGGCGGGGCGCCAATGCACCTTGCGCACATGCACCACATAGCTGGCCAGCCACAGGCGGGCATGGTTGTGGAGGGTGCCGGTGGTGTACAGGGTGGCCACCGCCCGGTCGATCACCGGAATGCCGGTACGCCCTTCGCGGATGTCTGCCGGAAGCACGTTGGCGTAGGCAATGCCGGGCAGGCCGGGGCGGATGTCGGCCAGGATGCCGTCCCCCAGGTGGCCCCACACATGCTGAAAGAACGCCCGCCAGCCCAACTGGAAGGCCAGCATGTCCTGCCCTGTCAGGCCAAAGCGATCAATCAGCTCCGGGATCGGGATGCAACCGTGGGTGATCCACGGCGACAGCCCGGTGACGGCGCCGCCCAGGTGGTTGCGGCTGGCCGCGTATGCCACCGGATCCACGGCGGAGAGCCGGGCTTCGAGAAGGGCGTCATCAGGCTTGGGC
>JAEUNV010000323.1 GCA_016790385.1 Zoogloea sp. | reverse complement strand
GCCCTGGCTGTGCTACGCGCCACTTTCCCGGCAGGCACCGTGTCTGGCGCGCCCAAGCTGCGGGCGATGGAAATCATCGACGAGCTGGAACCCACCAAGCGCGGCATCTACGCCGGTTCGGTCGGCTATCTGGGCTTCCATGGCGACATGGACCTGGCCATCGCCATCCGCACCGCGGTGGTCAAGGATGGTCAGATCCACGTGCAGGCCGGCGCCGGCATCGTTGCCGATTCCAACCCCGATGCCGAATGGCAGGAAACCCAGAGCAAGGCCCGCGCCATGCTGCGCGCCGCCGAGATTGCCGAGGCCGGGCTCGACACCCGCCTGTGATGGCCATGAAAACGGCCGCCCGGAGGCGGCCTGCTTTTCACCTGCCGGAGATGCCCGGGTCAGAACGCGATACCGACCTTGGCCTGTACCAGCCAGTTGTCGGCGCCGTGATGGCCGCCGCCGATGTCTTTGTCGGTGGTGTCCTGCCAGCGGGCGCCAAGGCCCAGGTTCAGGTTGTTCATGCGGTAGTCCAGATCGGCACCCACCTGCCAGGCGAACATGTCGGTGGTGCGGCCGCCGGCGTCCGACTTGACCCAGCCGATGCCGGGGCCAACGCCGAGGGTCAGGTTCTGGGCGATCGGGGTGGTCCAGCGGGGATTGAGTTCCACGGTCTGCAGCTTCAGCCCGTCATTGTCGAAGCGGTTGTAGGACAGCTTGGTACGCACCACGCCGGTGGGCGTTTGCAGCAGACCGCAGTTCATGGCCAGCTCCAGGCCCCAGGCGGTGCCGCTGTCCACATGCTTCGGGTCCATCAGGCCACCGGTCACGGAGGCGACAAAGGCCGGGCTGTAGCCCTTGTCGAGAATGGGCAGGAACTTCCAGTCGCCCGCCAGGGCCGGTGCGGCAGCGGTGGCGGCAAGGGTGGCGGCGATCAGCATTCGGGCGATTTTCATGGTGGGTTCTCTTTGTGTTGTGGAAGGCACCCTGACTATCCCACATCCGGCGGGTGCGAGTCGGTAACCATGGTCACACAGAAAAAATAGCCGGCCGGCAGCTGCGCCCCAAAGGGCGCGCCCGGCCCAATCTGCGAGAAAATGCAGCACTGCGCCGGTCATCCGCATCACGATTGCGATGGCTGGACGCACCTCAGGAAAGGATATGCAAGCATGTTGCTGATGATCGATAACTACGACAGCTTCACCTACAACCTCGTCCAGTATTTTGGAGAGCTGGGAGCGGATGTGAAGGTTTTCCGCAATGACGAGATCACCGTCGAACAGATCGCCTTGATGAAGCCCGAGCAGATCGTTGTCTCGCCGGGGCCGTGTTCCCCGGCTGAAGCGGGCATCTCGGTGGCGGCCATCAAGGAATTCGCCGGAAAGATCCCGCTCCTCGGCGTGTGCCTGGGCCACCAGAGCATCGGCGCCGCCTTTGGCGGAAAGATCATCCACGCCAAAAAGCTGATGCACGGCAAGGTGTCGCCGGTCCATCACCTGGATCAGGGCGTGTTCAAAGGCCTGCCCAATCCGCTCACCTGCACCCGCTACCATTCCCTCGCCATCGAGCGCGAAAGCCTGCCCGACTGCCTGGAGGTCACCGCCTGGACCGATGACGGGGAGATCATGGGCGTGCGCCACAAGACCTTGCCGGTTGAGGGCGTGCAGTTCCACCCCGAGTCGATCCTTACCGAGCGTGGCCACGACATGCTGCGCAACTTCCTCGAACAATCCAGAGCCTGATCGGAGTCCGCCCATGACCTTTACTGCCCAGGAAGCCCTGCAACGCACCATCGACCACCGGGAGATCTTCTACGACGAGATGCTCTCCCTGATGCGCCAGATCATGGCCGGCGAAGTCTCCCCGGTAATGACCGCTGCCATCCTCACCGGCCTGCGTGTCAAGAAGGAGACCATCGGCGAGATCACCGCCGCGGCCACCGTGATGCGTGAACTGTCCACCAAGGTGGTGGTGCCCCGCGACAGCAACTTCCTCGACGTGGTGGGCACCGGCGGCGACGGCTCGCACACCTTCAACATCTCTACGGCGACCATCTTTGTGGCGGCGGCAGCCGGTGCCAAGGTGGCGAAGCATGGTGGTCGTAGCGTCTCCAGCAAGTCCGGCAGCGCCGACGTGCTGGAGTCCCTGGGGGTGAACCTCAACCTCAACGCCCAGCAGGTGGCCGAGTGCATCCAGGAAACCGGCATCGGTTTCATGTTTGCCCCCAACCACCACAGCGCCATGAAGAACGTGGCGCCGGTGCGCCGGGAGATGGGGGTGCGCACCCTGTTCAACATCCTTGGCCCGTTGACCAACCCGGCCGGTGCGCCGAACACCCTGCTCGGCGTGTTCCACCCCGAC
>JAEUNV010000322.1 GCA_016790385.1 Zoogloea sp. | reverse complement strand
TCGGGAGGCCGAAGGCTCGATCCTGAAGGCGGCGAAAGCCGCCTTCTTTTTTTTGCCCACGTCGGAGATAATTTCGGGCATGCGCGCTCTCATCTGGGTTTTCAGACTCTTTCTTTTCCTGCTGCTTTTCGGCTTTGCCGTAAAGAATGACGACGTCGTCGTCCTGCGTTTCTTTTTTGGCGCCCAGTGGCAGCTTCCACTGGTCCTCGTCATTCTCCTTTTTGTGGTCATTGGCATCCTGGTTGGCGTAACGGCTACGCTGGCAACGGTATACCGGCAGCATCGCGAGATAGGGCACCTGCGCGAGATGGAGAAGTCACCTCCGGCTGATGCGCGGGCACGGATGCCGATCGCCCATGGTCCTGATCTGCCGGAGAGCTACTGAATCCATGGAATTCGAGTTGTGGTGGCTGTTGGCTTTCCCGCTTTTTTTTGCGTTGGGCTGGCTGGCTGCCCGAATTGATATCAAGCACTTGGTCAAGGAGTCGCGCGCATTGCCGCGCACTTACCTGACCGGGCTTAACTTTCTGCTCAACGAGCAGCCCGACAAGGCGATCGATGCCTTCATCGAGGCGGTCAAGATCGACAACCAGACCGTCGAGCTGCATTTCGCCCTGGGGAGTCTGTTTCGGCGGCGGGGCGAGACGGATCGCGCGATCCGCATGCACCAGAATCTCATCGATCGGGACGATCTTTCGGAGGATCAGCGCCTTCAGGCACTCTCCGAGCTCGGTCTCGATTTCCTGAAGGCGGGGCTTCTCGACCGGGCGGAGGCGGTATTTCTCCAACTACGTGGCAGCCGCCTGAACGATTTTGCCCTTAAGAATCTGCTGGATATCTATCAGCAGGAGAAGGACTGGCGCAAGGCCATCGAAACTGCCGAGGCCCTTCCGGGGCACGAAAGCGCCTTGTGGGAAAAGGAAATGGCCAATTTCCATTGCGAACTCGCGTCTGCGGACATGGCCAATTCGCGTTTTGACGACGCCCACCGGAGCCTGATGCGGGCGCTGGAGATGAATCGGAAGTGCGTGCGCGCGAGCATGCTCCTTGGCGATCTGCATGTGGCCCAGGGCGACGACCGCGCGGCACTGGAGGCCTGGAAGCGCGTCGAGAGCCAAAATCCCGTCTATCTGGCCCTGGTGGCAGAACGGCTGATGGATACATATCGCCGCCTTGGCGAACTGGATCAGGGGATGCAACTGCTGCGCAGTTATCTGGAAAAGTATGCCTCCCTCGATTTGCTGGATGCCTTGTTCCAGTGGGAACTCCAAAAGGAAGGCCCAGCCGCGGCATATCAGCTTGTACGGGACGAATTGCGGCGCAATCCGACGTTGCTCGGTCTCGACAAGCTGCTTGAAGCAGCGCTGCTGACCGCGCCCCTTGAGCAACGCAATGACATAGAGCTTGTGAAGGGGCTTGTGCATGGGCACACCCGCCGCGTTGCTCGTTATCGCTGCGACGCCTGTGGATTCAAGGCCCGTCAGTTTTACTGGCGATGCCCCGCTTGCGGAGGTTGGGAAACTTACCCACCCAAGCGCACAGAGGAATTCGATCTGACGCCCTGAACGTTTCTGGTCAGATGAGGTGCCATCTGCCTGGTCTGCAAGGCCATCGCGATGGATCAGTCCAGGCGTATTCTCGGCACTGAGCCGCGTTTGCGCTTTGCTGAGGGGCGGCGCGGATGCGCGGCGGGTGTTGCGAAGCGGACGGGGCTACTACCCTGATTTCCCGGCGATCAAGCATGACTGAATGAGTTCAAAGATCTTTGGCGGGAGCCATGATCTTGATCCGCAATGTCCCGGTGGGGCCGGACTCCCCGCTTCAGCATTGGCCCAATCTAATACTTGCCACATCTGTGGATCTCCCGCGAGCGCTTTGTCGCGGCGGGTTTGGGCGAAGGCGGTTTGCCGGTTTCGGTTCCAATGTCCAGCGTCGCAACGTCCCGTGCCAGCATTCGGTATTATCTTCCCATTCTCCAATCCGATATCCGGTGGGTCGAAACATGGAATTCAAAACTCTCGAAGACTACGTGGGGCAGACTCCGCTGGTCAGATTGAAGCGCATCACGGCGGGGCACAACAACGTGATCCTGGCCAAGTTGGAAGGGAACAATCCCGCAGGTTCGGTGAAGGATCGTCCGGCCATGTCGATGATCCTGCGCGGTGAGGCCCGAGGAGACATTCAGCCCGGCCAGACCCTGATCGAAGCCACCAGCGGAAATACAGGCATCGCTCTTGCCATGGCGGCGGCAATCCGGGGGTACGGCATGATTCTCGTCATGCCGGAGAACCAGAGCATTGAGCGCCGCCAAACCATGCGTGCTTTCGGCGCGGAATTGGTGCTCACGCCCAAGGAGGGTGGGATGGAGCTGGCGCGGGATGTGGCGGAGCGTATGCGCGATGAGGGGCGAGGCGTGATCCTTGATCAGTTTGCCAATCCCGACAATCCGCAGGCCCATGTGGATGGTACCGGCCCCGAGATCTGGGAGCAGACCGGCGGAGCCATCACTCACTTCATCAGCAGCATGGGTACGACGGGAACCATTATGGGGGTTTCCCAATACCTGAAAAGTCGGAACCCCGCCATCCGAATCATCGGCTGTCAGCCGACCGAGGGTGCTCAGATACCGGGCATCCGGAAGTGGCCGGAAGCCTATCTCCCCCGCATCTACGACAAGGCTAGGGTCGATCAGCTGGAATACGTGGCCCAGGCCGACGCGGAGGAGATGACGCGGCGTCTGGCCCGGGAGGAGGGCATCTTCGCGGGCATTTCCTCCGGAGGTGCCCTTCATGTGGCGTTGCGCTTGGCTGAGCAGGTGGAGAACGCGGTGATCGTGTCCATTGTGTGCGATCGAGGTGATCGCTACTTGTCCACTGGTGTGTTTCCTGCCTGACGATGACGATGGCCGCGACCCTTGTCTTCGATATTGAAACCATTCCCGATGTGCAGGGCATCCGCTCCCTGCACGGACTGCCCGACGCGCTCAGCGCTGAGGAAGTGGCCGAGTACGCTTTCCAGCTACGCCGTGCTTCGGGAGGCTCCGACTTCTTGCCGCATCATCTCCAGAGGGTCGTCACCATCTCCTGCGTGTTGCGGGATGCAAACCAATTCCGTGTTTTCTCCCTGTCCGAGCCTGATTGCACGGAAGGCGAAATCATCCAGCGCTTCTTCGACGGCATCGAGCGCTTCACCCCCCAACTGATTTCGTGGAATGGAGGTGGCTTCGATCTCCCGGTCCTTCATTACCGGGGCATGCTCCACGGTGTGTCTGCGCCACGCTATTGGGATCTCGGTGACGGCGACTACCCCGATTCCAGAGACTTCAAATGGAACAACTACATCGGGCGCTACCACGCTCGCCACCTGGATCTGATGGATCTGCTGGCGTTGTATCAGCCTCGTGCCAATGCGCCCCTCGATGATCTTGCGAAACTGATGGGTTTTCCGGGCAAGCTCGGAATGGACGGCTCGGCGGTTTGGAAGGGATATTGTGAAGGCAGGATTGGCGAGATCCGCGACTACTGTGAAACGGATGTAGTGAATACCTACCTGGTGTTCCTGCGGTTTCAGTGCATGCGGGGTGTTCTCGACAAAGCGGGCTGTGAAGCGGAGATCGCGTTTGTCCGTGAGGCACTTCGCCGGATCGATGCGCCGCACTGGCGAAGCTTTCTGGCTGCCTGGCCTGGTGATGGGGTAGTAAAATAAATCTAAGTATTCGTTGACAAACTATAGGGCTCGTCTATAATGCGGGCTTCTTAGGCGCGTAGCTCAGCTGGTTAGAGCACCACCTTGACATGGTGGGGGTCGTTGGTTCGAGTCCAATCGCGCCTACCAAACACCTGA
>JAEUNV010000313.1 GCA_016790385.1 Zoogloea sp. | reverse complement strand
GAGGGCGCCTCCAGCGTCTCTAAAATGACCGGCCTCAGGCCCACGCGCCATGTTCGATATCCTCGTGTACCTCTTCGAGAACTACGTCCACGCCGATGCGTGCCCGGAACCCGCGCAACTGGCCCGCAAGCTGACGGCCGCCGGCTTCGAGGAAGAAGAAATCACTGAAGCCCTCGAGTGGCTTTCCGGACTGCGCCAGCTTTCCGATGGCGAACGGCCTGCCCAGTTTTCCCGGGCGGGCTCCCTGCGCATCTATTCCGACGATGAGCAGGTCCGTCTGGGTGTCGAATGCCGGGGCTTCCTGCTCTTTCTCGAGAACGCCGGCATTCTGGACTCCGAATGCCGTGAGATGATCGTCGAACGGGCGCTCGCCCTTGGCGAGACCGAGATCGAGCTGGAGAACCTCAAGGTGATCGTGCTGATGGTGCTGTGGCAGCAGGACCGTCCCATCAACGGACTCATCCTCGACGAGCTGCTCAACGAATCCGAAGCGGATGACGAGGAGCCGGCGCCATTCGCCGTGCATTGAGCCTCTGGTCGCTTGCACGCCCGGCGCCGGCTTTCGTATGATGCGCCGCTCTTCCCAACAACCTGCAAGGGTGGCTGTCCGGTTGTCGCTCCTTTCCGTCCCGGCCTTCCGGCACGCTCCGCGTCCCCGCGCGGATAGGTTCCTGCTCACCTGTCCGGCCCGGTTCGCGGCCCTTCCCCAACACCCTCGGAGTCAGGCGCCAGAAGGCGCATCACAGGCATGAGCAAGCAACTGATCATTGCGGAAAAACCTTCGGTTGCAGCGGACATCGCCCGCTCCCTGGGGGGCTTCACCAAGGAAAAGGACTACTTCGAGTCCGAGCACTACGTTCTCTCGTCGGCGGTTGGTCACCTGCTGGAGTTGACGGTGCCGGCCGAATTCGAGGTCAAGCGCGGCAAGTGGTCCTTTGCACATCTGCCGGTGATCCCGCCCCATTTCGCGCTCAATCCCATCGAAAAGACCGAGGATCGCCTCAAGCTGCTGACCCGCCTGATCAAGCGCAAAGACGTCACCGGCCTAATCAACGCCTGTGACGCGGGCCGCGAAGGGGAACTCATCTTCAGTTTCATCGTGCAGCACTCCGGCACGGCCAAGCCGGTGCAGCGCTTGTGGCTGCAATCCATGACCGCCAACGCCATCCGCGAGGGCTTTGCCCAGTTGCGGGCCGCCGCCGACGTGGAGGGTCTGCGTGAAGCGGCCGTGTGCCGCGCCGAAAGCGACTGGCTGATCGGCATCAACGGCACCCGGGCGATGACGGCCTTCAACTCCAAGACGGGCGGTTTTCACCTGACCACCGTCGGTCGCGTTCAGACGCCCACCCTGGCGATCGTCGTCGAGCGCGAGGAGAAGATCCGGGCATTCAAGCCCACCGATTACTGGGAGCTGGAGGCCACCTTTGGCTGTCAGGCCGGTGCCTATGTGGGCCGCTGGTTCGACGAAGGCTTCAAGAAACCCGAGGAGGGCGCGCCGCTGGCGGAGCACGCCACCGCCTTCCGCCTGTGGGAGAAGGCCCGCGCCGAGGCGATCAAGGCCAAGTGCGAAGGCAAGACCGGCACGGTGGAGGAGGAGTCCAAACCCTCCACCCAGCTGTCGCCGCTGCTCTTTGATCTGACCTCCCTCCAGCGTGAGGCCAATGGCCGTTTCGGTTTTTCGGCCCGCACCACGCTTCAGCTTGCCCAGGCACTTTACGAAAAGCACAAGGTGCTGACCTATCCGCGTACCGACGCCCGAGCCCTGCCCGAAGACTACGTCGGCCAGGTCAAGGGCATCCTCGGCGGCCTCCCGGACGAGTACGGCCCCTTTGCCAACGAGATCATCAAGCAGGGCTGGGCCAGACCCAACAAGCGCATCTTCAACAACGCCAAGATCTCCGACCACTTCGCCATCATCCCCACCGGCACGGCCCCCAAGAGCCTGTCCGAGGCCGAAGCCAAGATCTACGACCTGGTGACCCGGCGCTTCCTGTCGGTGTTCTACCCGGCGGCTGAGTACCGCGTCACCACCCGCATCACCCGGGTCGAGGGCGAGGCCTTCAAGACCGAGGGCAAGATCCTTGTCAATCCGGGCTGGCTGGCCGTGTACGGCAAGGCCGCGGCGGTGAGCGAGGAGGATGGCGGCACCCCCCAGCTGGTGGTGGTCGAGCCCGGCGAGAAAGTCAGCACCGACGAGATCCTGCTCAAGGCGCTGGTCACCAAACCGCCGGCACGCTTCAACGAAGCGACCCTGCTGTCGGCGATGGAAGGCGCCGGCAA
>JAEUNV010000311.1 GCA_016790385.1 Zoogloea sp. | reverse complement strand
TACGCGGCGGCCATGGCGCGGGCCGACCGGACGCAGTTGGTCATCAGTCAGGCGCGTGCCGAGGAAGCCAGGGCTCAGCTGGCCCTGGTGGATGAGCAGCTTGGGCGCATCCGGCTGGAGGCGCCTTTCGACGGCGTGGTGATTCGGGGTGACCTCAGCCAATCGCTGGGGGCGCCGGTACAGCGGGGCGATGTGCTCCTTACCGTTGCCCCGAAGGATCGCTTCCGCGTCATCGTGGAGGTGGACGAACGCGACATTGCGTGGATCTCGGTGGCGCAGCGCGGCAGCCTCGCGCTGTCGGCGCTACCTTGGGATGCACTTCCCCTGCGCGTCACCCGGATCACCCCGATGGCCAGCCCGATGGAGGGGCGCAATGTCTTTGAGGTCGAGGCCGCGCTCGACAGTCAGCCCGATACGCTTCGTCCGGGCTTGCAGGGCGTGGCCCGAATCTCGGTAGGCGAGGCTCCGCTGTTGTGGGTCTGGACCCACCGCCTCACCGGGTGGTTGCGGCTCAAGGCCTGGGGTCTGTGGGGGGGCTGAGGTGATCGGGAGCGTCTTCAGCGGCCAGTGGTACCGTGTCGCCGGCCTTCACCCCCGGCTTCGGTCCCATGTGCGGGTTACTCGGCAGATCTATCGGAACGAGGTCTGGCATGTGCTCGCCGACTCCGTGAGCGGGCGTTTTCATCGCTTGAACGCCACAGCGTATGCCTTTGTGGGCCGTTGCGACGGGCGGCATACCGTTGATGAAATCAGCGAGGCACTGCTGGCCGCTGATCCCGATTCGTCGCTTACACAGGACGAAATCGTGCGCCTTCTGGTCCAGCTCAATCAGCATGGCTTGATCCAGTGTGAGCTGACACCCGATGTCGAGGCGATCTTCCACAAGGAGGAGCGTGTGCGGCGTCAGCAGCGCCGTATGGCGATCAATCCACTGGCCTTCCGGGTCCGGCTGGGTGATCCCACGGCCCTCCTGGCGCGCTTTGACCCTTGGCTCTCCACGCTCTTTTCGCGGCCGGTACTGGCCTTGTGGGTGCTCCTGATCATCGCGGGGGGGCTTACCGCCGGAATGAATTTCCCGGAGCTATCGCTTCAGGTTCAAACCAGAATGGGCACGCCGCGCTTCTTGCTGCTCGCGTGGCTCTTCTATCCCTTTATAAAGGCCGTCCATGAGCTGGCGCACGGCCTGGCCATTCGGCGGTTTGGCGGTGAGGTTCGCCAGACCGGGGTGAGCTTGCTGGTGCTGATGCCCGCACCTTTCGTGGATGCGTCGGCTGCTTCCGCCTTCCGCTATGCCTTCCAGCGCCTGGTCGTAAGCGGGGCCGGCATCGTGGTGGAATTGGTGATCGCAGCCCTTGCGGTGATCCTGTGGGCGATCACCGAGTCGGGCTCGGTGCGTGACGCGGCCCTCGTCACAGCCTTCGTTTGCAGCGTATCCACCCTGGCATTCAATGGAAATCCATTGCTGCGCTTCGATGGCTACCATGTGCTGTGCGATGCCCTCGATCTGCCCAACCTGAATTCCCGAAGCGTAGCCTGGTGGCGTTACCTGATTTTCAATCGACACCTGGGCCTCGTCGAGCACGTATCGCCCGAGCCCGGTCGGGGCGAGCGCTTTTGGCTCTACGCCTACGCGCCGGCTTCTGCGGCGTACCGATTGGTGCTTTCGATCGCCATTGTGGCCTGGATCGGGAGCTGGTCGGCCCCTCTCGGGTTGATTGTCGGTGCCGGTTTGGTCTTCGCGATGGTCTTGCGGCCGGTTTACCGATTCTGGCGGCGCCTGCTGTCCATGCCACTGTCCGGGCCTATGCGGCAGCGGGCATTGCGGGGGGCGGGTGCCTTGTGTTTGGTCGTGCTGGCGCTGTTCTGGGCCGTGCCCTTTCCATTCGCCACGGTGGAGCAAGGGGTGGTCTGGGTGCCGGAACAGGCACAGCTTCGCACGGGCACGGATGGTTTCATTGCAAGCCTGGAGGCTCGTCATGGCCAACACGTGGAGGCCGGGCAGATCGTGGCGCACCTGTCGGATAGCCGGCTCGAAGCGGAGTCGATCAAACTGCGCAGCCGGCTGGACGCGCTCGATGTGGATCTCTATAACGCCATTCAGCGTGATCCGGTCAGGGCGCGGAACGTCGAGGAGGAGATGGCCCACATCCGATCCGAACTGGACCGGATTCACGAATTGCAGAGCCTTCTGGTGTTGCGGGCCGGTGTTTCCGGACGTCTCGTGATGCCCCGCCAAGAGGATATGGAAGGGGCATTCGTGCCCCGCGGCTCGCTGCTCGGGCACATTCTCACCGGTGAGGCGGCGGTGATACGCGTTGCCGTGGGGCAGGGTGAGGCTGCGCTGGTCCGCCGGGAGACCCATGCGGTCTCGGTTCGTCTTGCGGAGATGCCGGGAGAGTCACTTGCGGGCCAACTCCTGCGTGCCGTGCCGGCGGCCACCGAAAAGCTTCCCAGTGTCGCGTTGGGAGAGTTTGCGGGGGGAGACATCGCGCTCGACCCGGCCGACAAGGATCATCAGCGGGCGAGGGCCCCGGTATTCATCGTCGATGTAAGCGTCAGCGAAAGTATTCTTGAGCGCTCCGGAGGCCGGGCCTGGGTGCGTTTCGAACACGGCTGGATGCCCCTTGGCGTGCAGTGGGGGCGACATTTGAAACAGCTCTTCCTAAGACAGTTCGATCCTGGTTCGTGAGTGTTCCCATGCATGCGCGTGCGCCCTTGCCGGGCTTGGCGTGGGGGAGCTACCCGGAGCGCCGCGAGGCGCCTCTGGTGCGTTGGCCGTGGTCGCGCGCGCCCTATCGGCGCCAGGTCGCAGCGGTGCGCGCGGCGCTGGAAGGATGGCGCGCACTGGATGCCTCGGCATTCGAAACTCGCCTGCGTAGCTTGCGTGCGGCGATTGGCCGTGACGGTCTGACACCACAACGAATCGTGGAAGCGCTGGCCGTAGCCGCCGAAGGCGCTCGCCGCGGGCTGGGGCTTGATCCTTACGACACCCAGCTTCATGCGGCGCTGATCATGCTCGACAATCGTCTGGCCGAGATGGCGACGGGGGAGGGCAAAACGCTGGCGGCGGCGCTTGCTGCCAGTGTCGGCGCGCTAGCCGGAACACCGGTGCATGTGCTTACCGCCAACGACTATCTCGTGGAACGGGATGCGACCGGATTGGCGCCCCTGTATCAGTGCCTCGGACTGCATGCAGGCCATGTCACCGGCACCATGGATGAGGCGACGCGGCGAAAAGCCTATGCGGCGCCAATCTGTTATGTGACGGCCCGGGAGCTGGTGTTTGACTACCTTCGCGATGGTCAGCGCCGCGGCTTTGCCCGAGGTGACTTGCAGCGCCGGGTCATGGCACGCGCCGCTGGTGATGCCGTCCAGCCTCTCCTGCGCGGCCTGTGCATGGCGGTGGTCGATGAGGCCGACAGTTTGCTCATTGACGAAGCAATGATGCCCCTGATTCTCTCCCGACAGGTGCGCGACCTTGGTGCCCGGGCGTTTCTGTGGCAAGCCTGGTCGCTCTCCGGCGAGATGTCGGATCTTGACTATCGGGTGGACGAATCGACGAAGCAGGTCAGACTGACCGAGGCGGGGCGGGCGCGACTCGGGGCACGGGTGGCGGCCCTGGGCGGACGTTGGCGCTCACCCCGTCTCAGGGAGGAAATGCTGACACTGGCGCTCACCGCACGCCATGTGTATCGCCGCGACGTCAATTACCTGATCCGGGACGGGCAGGTGGAAATCATCGACGAGATCACGGGACGGGCCGCCCCGGGCAGGGTGTGGTCCAGGGGGCTGCACGGACTTGTGGAACTGAAGGAAGGTTGCAGGCCTTCCCCCGCCACCGAAACCCTGGCTCAGATCACGTTTCAACGCTTTTTCCCACGTTATCACCGGCTTTGTGGCATGAGCGGCACGCTGAGAGAGGCGCGCGGTGAGCTTCGGGAAATCTACGGGTTGGATGTTGTGTGCATTCCGTCACGCCTGCCGGCCTCAAGGAAATCCCTGCCGAGCCGTTTATACAGGGCGAGACAGGCTTTGTGGGACGCTGTGGCCAGCCGGGTCGCAGATGTCCGGCGGACGGGGCGTCCGGTCCTGGTGGGTACGTCGTCGGTAGCAGATTCGGAATCTCTCTCGGCCAGACTCGCGGCCGCCGGCATTGCCCACCGGGTACTCAATGCCCGGTTCGACGAGGACGAAGCCGCCATTGTTGCCTGTGCGGGTGCGCCCGGGCAGGTGACGGTGGCAACCAACATGGCGGGGCGGGGCACGGATATTCCCCTCGGTGCCGGTGTGGTCGAAGCGGGCGGACTTCATGTGATGTGTTGTCAGTTCAATGCTTCGCGGAGGATTGATAGGCAGTTGGAAGGGCGATGTGCGCGTCAGGGAGATCCGGGCAGCGTTGAGACGTGGATCAGCCTGGACCTGCCCAGAGTGGCGGATGTGCCGCTGCTGGCGCTGCTGGTGCAGAGGCGTGGAACGGTGACGGACGGTGAGGTCGCGCTGGGGGCTCGGACGCTGCGCGTGCTGCTCGGCTGGTACCAGTGGCGCCAGGCCAGGCAGGAGCGGAGAGTCCGGAGAGGGTTGTTGCAGGCTGATCGGGAGTGGGAGCGTGGGCTGTCGTTTGGTGGCCCCGGGGAATGACGACAATGAAAAAATGGATGCTCAGCTTCGCACTCGCTGGTCTGGCTGGACTGGCTGGTCTGGTTGCGGCTGCGAGTCCGCAGGCGACGGGGAACTCCGCGGCTACGGCTGCAACGGGGAGTCTCGGTTGCCTGATCGAGCCCGACAAGGTCGCCGATCTGGGCAGCGCAGTCATTGGCGTGCTGGAGAGTCTGCGCGCTGAACGTGGTGACGTGGTGCGCAAAGGCCAGGTGCTGGCCTCCCTGCGCAATGACGTGGAAAGGGCGACCGCTGAGGTCGCACGGACCCGTGCCACCACCGAGGCCGAGCTGCGCAGTGCCGAGGCCAATCGTGATCTGGCCCGCCAGAAAATGCG
>JAEUNV010000281.1 GCA_016790385.1 Zoogloea sp. | reverse complement strand
CTGGCCTTCAGCGCGGGCAGCGCGCTCGATCTCATCCTGGCAGGCAAGACGCGAGGCATGTTCCTTTGGCAGGAAGACCATACCCACACCGTAGTCGCCGGCGGGCGGCAAGGTCACTCCCTGCTTGGCCATTTCCTCGCGGAAAAGCGTGTCCGGGATCTGGATCAGGATACCGGCACCATCGCCCTGCAGCGGATCAGCGCCCACAGCACCCCGGTGATCCAGGTTTTTCAGAATTTCGAGACCTTGATTGACGATCTCGTGAGTTCGGTTGCCCTTGATATGTGCAATGAAGCCGACACCACAGGCGTCATGTTCGTTGGCTGGGTCGTAAAGACCTTGCTCCAGGGGAAGATCCATCTTGTTTTTCCTCGACACAACACACACCGGCTGCAGCATTTCTGCGGCACCGGACATTCAAACTGCGGAAAGTCGCCCCCGTCCGAACCGTGAAAAAGCCGGCGGATGCTGGCCAGCCGGCTACGCTCGATCCCGACGAGGAGACCGTTCAAACACATTGGGCGAGGGTCGAATATACCGCCGCAGGCGCCCGGTCTTCAAGGAATTTTTGCGCTGCCGCATGGCGGAGCCGGCTTAATGGATCTCGCCGACCGCAAACAGGCGCCGGTGCTCGCGCATCGCGTAGCGATCGGTCATTCCGGCGATGTAGTCGGCAATGGCACGCGGTTGATCGGCTTTAGCCATCAGTTGGTATTGGGGTGGGAGCAGTCTGGGATCGTTCATGAAGGCTTCGAAGAGATCCTGGATGATGCGCCGGGCCTTGTCGGTCATCCGCAGAACCTGATAGTGGTGGTACAGATTGTCCCGCAGGAAGGTTTTCAGAACCCGTAGTTCGGGCAAGAGTCCGGCGCTGTAGGAGACAAGCCTGGGTGCCGCCCGAACATCATCGAGGGATCCAACCCCCGCATCAGCAATGTTGCTGCGAGTTTGTTCTATCAGGTCGATAGCCATCATGTTCACCATCCTTCGGATGGTTTCATGGATCACCCGCCGCCCTCCGATGCCCGGATAAGTGGCCTCCACCACCTGACGCTTGTGGGCAAAGATTGGAACCGCTTCCAGTTGCTCAAGAGTGATCAGGCCGGACCGCAGACCGTCATCCACGTCGTGGTTGTTGTAGGCAATCTCGTCGGCCAGATTGGCCAACTGGGCTTCGAGGGACGGCTGGCGACCTTCGAGGAAACGCCGGCCGATGTCGCCGAGCACTGCGGCATTCTTCGGCGAACAGTGCTTAAGTATTCCTTCCCGGGTCTCATGCATGAGGTTGAGACCGTTGAATTCGGCATAGCTTTCCTCAAGGAGATCAACCGTCCGGAGAGACTGGAGATTGTGCTCGAATCCACCGAAATCCTTCATGCAGGCGTTGAGCGCCTCCTGGCCGGCGTGGCCGAAAGGGGTGTGCCCCAGATCATGGGAAAGGGCCACGGCCTCCGCCAGGTCTTCGTTGAGTTGCAAGGCGCGGGCGATGGAGCGGGTGATCTGGGCAACTTCGATGCTGTGAGTCAGGCGGGTACGGAAGAGATCGCCTTCGTGGTTTACGAAAACCTGGGTCTTGTATTCAAGCCGCCGAAACGCGGTGCAATGCACGATCCTGTCTCGGTCGCGCTGGAACTCGCCGCGGGCGGTCGGCGGGGCCTCGGCACGCTGACGCCCCCGGCTGTTGGCCTCGGTTACGGCGTAAGGCGCCAGTTGGGTCATGGCTTCAGCCAGGGTTAGCGCAGCATGCTTCAATGCTTTCGCGCATCTGGTCCGGCGTCGCCTCTGCACTGATCACCGCGCGGCCGACTCCCTTGAGAAGCACGAGCCGGAGGGTGCCGTCCGACACCTTTTTGTCATGGGACATGAGTTCCAGGTAACGATCTGCGCCGAGCGCCGGCCCTCTCACCGGAAGCCCGGCCCTCTCGTGGATGAGCCGCACCCGGGCCACTTCATCGTCAGTGAGCCAACCGAGCCTGCGGGAGAGATCGGCGGCCATGATGGTGCCCGCGGCGACAGCCTCGCCATGCAGCCACTCGCCGTAGCCGAGGCCGGTTTCGATGGCATGCCCAAAGGTGTGGCCCAGGTTGAGCGTTGCCCGCTCGCCCTGCTCGGTTTCATCGGCGGCGACGACTTCAGCCTTGTTACGGCAGGACCGTTCGACTGCCTCTGCAAGGGTCTCGGGATCCCGCGCAAGCAGTTGGTCTAGATGGGTTTCGATCCAGTCGAGAAAAGGCAGGTC
>JAEUNV010000125.1 GCA_016790385.1 Zoogloea sp. | reverse complement strand
AGAAAGCTGTCCACGTCATCCTGGCCGAAGGGCAGGGGGTCGAGGGTGTAGGCAAGCCGGCTGGCCTTGAAGTGGGCAATGGCGAGGGCCGGGATGTCGCCACTCGCCGGGGCCTCGGCACGTAATCGGGCTCCGAGGGCTCGGGTGCGTGGGTTGCTTTTCGGCGGGAGGTACAGGGCCTGTCGGAGCACGCTGTCGCTTTCGTCGAGACCGACCCGGGTGGCGGGGTGCGATACGAGATCCAGGCGCAGGCGGGCATGTACCGGCGCCTGGGCAAGCAATTGGAAGTCGCTGCTGTAACGCAGCTCCGGGGCTGCGGCGGGAAAGTCGAGGGCCAGCAACCAGCGGCGGTTGTGGGGTTCAAGGGTGAGGGTATAGGTGTACGCGATGCCTTGGCTGCGATAGGAAGGCGTGTCTGTCACGCTGCTCTGGGCCTGGCGCCAGGTGCGGCCGTCGAAATCGCTCAGTACGGGGCCGCGCCAGTAGCGCTCTGCGGGTGGGGGCGGGTCGCCCTCGAAGCGTGCCCGGAAGGCGATTGCGCCGGACTCGCTGATGCGGGCCACGTCGCCCGGCGACATGCTGTCGGACAGGCCGGTGCGGTGGGTGTAGGCATCGGCCGGCAGTCCCCACAAGGGCCCCTGGATACGCGGAAAGAGCACGAACAGCACGGCCATGAGCGGCAGACCCTGGAGAACCAGCCGGGCGGCGGCGAGGCCTCGGGCGCGGGGAGTCTCGGCCCGTCCTTCGAGCGACAGCAGGGCTGCCACGGTGGTCACGCTGCCGGTCAGGGCAAGGGCCGCCACGCCCATGGTCTGTTTGTACAGGAACAGTCCCATCTGCATGAAGAAACTCAGCAGGATCACCGTTCGGGCATCCCGGATGCCGCGGGTTTCAAGCAGCTTGATACTGAGCAGGCCGGCCAGCAGGGCGATGCCCGGCTCCTTGCCGAAAAGCCGCTGGAACTCGGCACCCACCAGGGCGACGAGGCTTGCAGCCAGGGCAAGGAGCAGAAAACGGTTGGGGAGCGGTTTGCCCCGTTGTGCCAACAGGCCACGCCACCCCAGCAGCAGGGCGCACACACCAACCAGGGAGAGGGGGAGGTGGCTGGCATGGGGGGCAAGGCTGAGGGTGGCGCAGGCCAGCAGCCAGCCAGTCTGGTCGGGGCGCAGTTGCGAGGCCGGTGTCATTGGAACAGCGCCAGATGGCTGAGGCAGGTGTGGCGGTGGGCTGCGCCCCAGCTCGGCGGGATTTCGGCGCCGGGCAGGCTCAGGCCATAGTCGATGCCGGCGCTGTCGGCTTCGAGAATCCAGCGTGTCAGACGTGCCAGACGGGCCTCAAGGCCCATCCCGGCAGGCAGATCGGTCCAGCACAGCTGTACGTGACGGGCCGCGCTGCCGTCGAATTCCTTGGTGCGCCATGGGCCGCCCCGAGCCACCGCCTTCCAGGCTACATGGCGGGGTGCGTCGCTGGGCTGGTGATGGCGCAGGCCGGCGAAGTCGTCCTGCCCGCGTCCCAGGCCATCAAGGCCGGCGGCGGCCGTTCCGCCCACGGGAAGGGGAGGGCCATCTCGTTCGGGCGCGGGGTAAACAAGGCACTGGGCGTCCGGCTGAAAGAGGCTCCAGGCACGAATGAGGCCAAGGGGGTGGCGGGTCTCCAGGGTCAGGCGGGGCAGCGTGATCCAACCCCGACGCGCGGTGGGGATGCAGATCACCTGAAGGGTATTGCCGCAGGCGGCAATGTCGAATCGCTCCACCTCTCCGGCGGTATTCCCCGTCCCAGTCGGGAAGAGACTCAGGCCCTGGCGTTCCCGCAGGGTGGGGTTGGAGAGAACTACGCCGAACCTGGCCGGGTTTCCGCAAAACACCGGGTCGGCCTTGCCCGGCATGATGCTAAGCCCGACCACATTGCGGAAGGCGTGGTGGATGCTGATCCAGGCCACACTGCCGATCAGGAACGTGAGCGCGAAGCCCAGGCTCAGGGTGTAGTTGATGGAAGCCAGGAGCATGGTCAGCAGGGTCAGTGCCAGGGCGAGCCCGAAGCGCGTCGGCAGGACAAAG
>JAEUNV010000116.1 GCA_016790385.1 Zoogloea sp. | reverse complement strand
GCCATGGACCCGATCTGCATGCTCTTCGACGAGCCCACCTCGGCCCTCGACCCGGAGATGATCAACGAGGTGCTGGACGTGATGGTGGAGCTGGCCCAGGAGGGCATGACCATGATGTGCGTGACCCACGAGATGGGCTTTGCACGCAAGGTGGCCAACCGGGTGATCTTCATGGACCAAGGGCGCATCGTTGAAGACGACGGCAAGGAAGCCTTCTTCGGCGCCCCCCGCTCCGAGCGCGCTAGGCAGTTCCTGGCAAAAATCCTGGCCCACTGAGGTGGCACTGCCGCGCATCCGCATCCTTGCCACCGGCGGCACCATTGCGGGGGAAACCTGCCCGGGTGGCGATATCACCCGCTACCGGGCCGGAGTGCGCCCGGTGGAGGCGCTGCTGACAGCCGTTCCCGAACTTGGCGCGCTTGCAACGCTGGATGCGGAACAGATCCTTTCCCTCGACAGCAAGGACATGACGCCCGACGACTGGCTCTGCATGCTGTCTGCGGCCCGCCAGGCGCTCGCCGACCCGGCCATTGATGGGCTGGTGTTGCTCCACGGCACCGACACCCTTGAGGAAAGCGCCTACTTCCTCCACCTCGCCCTGCCCACCGGCAAACCGGTGGTCCTTACCGGTGCCATGCGCCCCGCCGACCACCCCGAGGCCGACGGCCCCGCAAACCTGCTGGCTGCGGTGAAGCTGGCCGCGTCCGCCGAAGGGGTCGGCAAGGGCGTGCTGGTGGTGATGAACGGCAAGCCTCACGGTGCCCGCCATGTGCGCAAGGCACGGACCAGCGGCCTGGATGCGTTCGAGTCCGATCCGGACTGGACGACCGCCAGGCCTGACGGACGCTTCGCCAGCCTTGCGCGTGCCCCATTACCCCGAGTGGACATTCTGCCCGGCTACGCCGGGGCACCGGCCATGCTGATCGACGCTTGCGTGGCCGACGGGGCGCAGGGCCTGGTGTTGGCCCTGAGCGGCCACGGCAGCGTGCCATCGGCATGGGAGCCTTCCCTGCGGCGGGCGCGCGAACACGGCGTCGCCATTCTCAGGGCAAGCCGCTGCGCCGGTCCGGTGATCCGCAACGCCAATGCCGACGATGATCGCGAGGGCTGGCTCACCGCCGGTGACCTGCCGCCCCCCAAGGCCCGGGTGGCCCTGATGCTCGCCCTGGCTGCGGGTTGGGACTCCGCAACCCGTCAGACCTGCCTGCCCACCTTCTGACGTTCAGCTGCCACGACCTTTGCGGGTGAAGGCCAGGCGGGCCTCTTCCAGCACCTGGGCGAGCTCTTCCCGAGCTTCAAGGGACGATTGGATGAGCTTGCTTTCATCGTGGGAAATCGCCTGCTGTCGGGCCAGCACTTCGGCATCGTGGCGGGCAAAGCGATGGACCAGTTGCTCCGCCAGCGCGGGCGGCTCATGCAGGAGTTCGAGGGTCCAGCGGGCCATTTCCAGGCTTGCCGGCAAGGTTTCGCGTATCTGCCGGTCGATGCCCAGATCCATCAGGCGGCTGGCATGAAAGCGGTTGCGTGCCCGGGCCACGATCTGCACATGAGGAAAATGCTTGCGCACCAGCTCGGCTGTTCGCAGCGAAGCCTCCACATCATCAATGGCCAGAACGAAGACCTTGGCCTTGTCGACCTGGGCGGCATGGAGCAGATCCAGGTGGGCGGCATCCCCGTAGAACACCTTCAGGCCGAAGCGTCGCACGGTATCCACCTGGCCCGCATCCGCATCCAGCGCCGTGAAGCTGACACCCCGCGCCAGAAGCAGGCGTCCGA
>JAEUNV010000092.1 GCA_016790385.1 Zoogloea sp. | reverse complement strand
GGATCTGGCACCTATGCTCCATGCGGTTTTTCGCCAGGACCCCCGCTGGCTCGACCCTCGGCAGATCGATGCGATTCCCGACAGCGCACAGGTGGTGGTGCAACTGGAGGATGGTGATCGCGTGGCCCTGGCGGCGGAGCGCGTCAAGCCCATTGCCCGCAACCTGGTGGATCTCTTCGACACGCCGTCCAGCACCCTCAAGCTGTCGCGGTTCGACGCGCCGCGTCTGGCCGACGTACTTGGTGACGGTTGGCGTGCCGAGGGCCTGGCCAGCCTGGAGGCCTGGATCGAACGCATCCGCGGTGCCGGAAAGATCAAGGCGGTGGCCGCGCCCAAGGGTTTTGCCCTCGATCTGCGCCCCTACCAGCTCGAAGGCCTGGCCTGGCTCCAGCACCTGCGCAAGCACGAGCTGGGTGGCATCCTCGCCGACGACATGGGCCTCGGCAAGACTGCCCAGACCCTGGCCCACCTGCTCACCGAAAAGCGTGGCCGGCGCCTGGGCAAGCCGGCCCTCGTGGTGCTGCCCACATCACTGGTGTTCAACTGGCAGCGGGAGGCCGAGCGCTTCGCCCCCGATCTCAAGGTGCTCAGCCTGCGTGGCGCGGGCCGGGCCGACGCCTTCGCGAAGATTCCTGAGCATGACGTCTGCCTCACCACCTACCCGCTCCTTTGGCGTGACCGGGAGCAGCTCGCCGCCCACGAATACCATTCCCTGATCCTTGACGAAGCCCAGACCGTCAAGAACGCCGCCAGCCAGGCCGCCCAGGTGGTGAGCACCCTCAAGGCCAAGCACCGCCTGTGCCTTACCGGAACGCCCCTGGAGAACCACCTGGGCGAGCTGTGGAGCCAGTTCGACTTCCTGCTCCCCGGCTTTCTGGGTGACCAGAAGGATTTCACCGCCCGCTGGCGTACGCCGGTCGAGAAGCACGGCGACACTGTGCGCCGGGATCTGCTGGCCCGTCGCATCGCCCCCTTCATCCTGCGCCGGCGCAAGGAGGACGTGGCCACTGAACTGCCGCCCAAGACCATCGTGGTGCGCAGCGTCGAACTCGAAGGCCGCCAGCGTGATCTTTACGAAACCGTGCGTGCCTCCATGGACAAACGGGTTCGCGACGAGATCGCCGCGCGGGGTTTTGCGCGCAGTCAGATCGTCATTCTCGATGCCCTCCTAAAGCTGCGCCAGGTGTGTTGCGACCCCCGCCTCATCAAGACCGACGCCGCCGCCAAGGTGAAGGAGCGGGCCAAGCTCGACATGCTCATGGACATGTTGCCGGAGCTGGTGGAGGAAGGCCGAAAGGTGCTGCTGTTCTCCCAGTTCACCGGCATGCTCGGCCTGATTGCCGCCGAGCTCACGGCCCGGCGCATCGATTACGTCACCCTCACCGGCGACACTCAGGACCGGGAAGCCCCGATCCGCCAGTTCCAGGATGGTGAAGTGCCGGTTTTCCTGATCAGCCTGAAGGCCGGCGGCGTGGGCCTCAACCTCACCGCCGCCGATACAGTCATCCACTACGATCCCTGGTGGAACCCGGCCGTCGAAAACCAGGCCACCGACCGCGCCCACCGCCTTGGGCAAAAAAAGGCGGTATTTGTTTACAAGCTGGTGGTGGCCGGGTCGATTGAAGAGAAGATTCTCGGCCTCCAGGAAAAGAAGGCCGAACTCGCCGCAGGCATCCTATCCGAGGATCATCAGGGCACGGTCAAGTTTGGCGAAGACGACATTCGTGCCCTGCTCGCGCCCTTGCCCGAAGCGACGGGCGACGGAGCGCCCAAGCGGCGCGGACGCCCCGCCAGGGCTTGATTTTCCCGGCAGCAGGCCGTTCAGCGGGTGATGATCTCGCGATGCATCGGGGCCAGCTTGGCCAGCAGTTTGTTCTGCGCCCGGAAGGGAACGCCCTGCGCGTCCATGGCCTGCTGCAAATCCTCCACCAGCGCGTTGAAATCCGCCTCGCGAATGCCGAGCCCCGCATGCAGCGGCCCCATTGGGGCGCCGCCGTAGGTGCAGGGGCCTTCGAGGACGGCGCAGATCTGATCCACCAACTGGGCCTTGACCCGGGTCTGGTCGGCCTTTTCGAAGAAGGGGCGAGTGCGCGGATCCGCCAGCAGCCGGACCATGAAGTCATCCATGATCTTCACCAGCCCCGGCTTTTCGCCGAAGGCCTGGAAGGTGGACAGATCCGGTTCGGCGCGTCCGGCCACGGGAAGGGCCATGGCGGCACAGGTCGCAACAAAGGTAATCAGGTAACGGGTTTTCATCGGGGTGCTCCTCGGGTCAGAAGCCGACCTGTAGCGACAGGTAGGGGGCGCGCTGGTTGTCCTTGATGACGATGTTGCCCAGGTGGGCGTAGGCCAGCGTCACCGATACGTTCTTGATCGGTTGGTAGGCAAGGAAGAAGTCGTACCAGTCATCCTCCCGCGCGATCTTCAGGTTGTCGGGCTTGCTGCGATACTCGACGCCAACAGCAAGATCCTTGCGGACCAGGTAGGCCAGTGACGTCTCGAACTGGGTGGAATAGCCATCGCGCTTGTCGCCGCCGAA
>JAEUNV010000084.1 GCA_016790385.1 Zoogloea sp. | reverse complement strand
GAGCGGTAGTCTTGCAGCGCTGCGGCCAATCTGCCCTCAAGCAGACGCCGGGACTCCCCCTGGCGTGACGCTGCGCGATCAGCCAGGGCCTCCATGAAACGGAAGCGGACGGGATCGAGGCGGGCCGCACCCTCGCGGCGCAACGCCTGCAACATCGCGCCAATTTCACTCACGATCTGGCGCTGCCACGCCGGGCGAGGTGCCTGCACCGCCCTTGGTCGACTTGGGCACCGGCGCCATCTCCACCCGGCGGTTGCGAGAACGGCCTTCGGTATCGGCGTTGGACGCCACCGGCTGCTCCGCGCCGAAGGCCGCCGCAAAGATCGAGGAGGCAGGAATACCTTCCTCGATCAAGGCACGGGTCACGGTGAGCGCCCGCTGGGCCGACAACTCCCAGTTGTCGTCAAACTGGCGGTTGCTGTCGCGTACCGGCCGATCATCCGTGAAACCGCTCACCATCAGCATCTCGTTACGGGAACCAAGATAGGTGGTCAAAGGGCCAGCCAGGGTTTTGAGAAGCGCGCGACCTTCCGGCTGAAGCTGATCCGAGTTGAGCGCAAACAGCACACTGCCGCTGATTCCGATCCGTCCATTGTTGAGCGTAACCCGACCCGACGCCAGCGGACCGGCCAGCGCCTGCTCCAGGGCCACCCGCCGCTGTTCCTCCACCTTGCGCTTTTGCACCTCGGTTTCCAGACTGGTCGCCAGTTCAAGGTGAACGCCGAGGACACCCACCAGAATCAGCACGAACGCCCCCAGCAGGCCGGACATCAAGTCGCCAAATACGGCCCAGATCGGCGCGGCATGCTCAATGCCGCCATCAATTTCATCCACGCTCACGCTCCGCCAGTCGCGGCAGGGCGCTTTCCGGCGAGCCCTTGCAGCTCATCGAAGACCTGCTTTTGGGACATGATGCTGAGATCTATCACCTCCCGTGCCTGAGCCACGTAGTAGGCCAGCTGTTCGTCGCTCCGCGTCATCGAAGCCGACAGAGCCGCTTCGATACGCATGAGCGTGTCCACCAATTTGTCATTGGCTTCACCGAACAAATCAACGCCATGCCCGAAGGCCTCGCTCAGACTTGAAACCTCAAGCGCCCCGCTTTCCATCTGAGCCGCAATGCCATCCATCCGCTCGGACCCGGCCGCCAGCTGAGCTTCGAAGCGAGAGCCCACTCTTTCCAGCAAGTCCGCGGAGGTCGACACCAGGGCATCGATCGCTTGCCGGTGTTCGGTAGACGCATGATTGATGGCATCCAACAACGCCCCCAAGGTCTCCATGATGCGGCTGCGCTCTTCGAGCATCGCGTTGTCCCGCGCCATGCTGGCGGAAAGCGACTGGCGCAGCTGGGCAACGACCTCGGCGGCCGCTTTGGGTGCCTCCGCAGCCCTCTGCATCAGGCGACCCGCCTCTTCAATCGTGCGCGTGGCCTGTGCCTCGGTGCTGGCGCCAATCTGACGGGCGCTTTCCTCCAGCGTGGTCATCAGCCGCCGCTGACGCTCCTCCGCCCGCTCGCCCGCGGTTTCCCATCTCTGTTCCAGGGACGAGGCCATCGACTGCACCGCATTCAGGAGACTGCTCAGACGTTGCTGATCCTGTTCCGCTGAAGCGTCCCGGTATGCCGCGTGGGAAGCTTCAACCGAGCCCAGCAGACGCGCGCTTGCTTGTCCGAACTGCTCGACAGTCGCGGTCAAGGCCGCCCGAGTCTCACGGCCCATGCTGATACTGCTTTGCTCATGCCGACCCAGCGCATCGACCCAGTCTTCCCGCACATGGGCGACCACCTGCTCAAGGCGGGCTACGAGACTATCCAGCTGGCTCTGTGTTGCCTGCGTCAGGCCCGCATGCAAGCTCCTCGTTTCACCCGCCAGCGCCGTCAAGGTGCTCGCCAAATCCGCCTGAAGTACCGCATGGGTACGATCCACCGTTGCCAGCAGGGACGCAGATTGGTGCGCTACAGATTCCGCCTGGTTGGCAAGGGTGTGTTTGAGATCGCGGTTCAGGGTATTGCCAAGCTCTTCATGTCGGGCCAGAGCACGAGTCCAGTTATCGGCAACCGCACTGACCGACTGGTCGAAGCGCGCCGAAACTCCGTCAAGCTGTGCTCCAACTGTCGCCGCAAGCTCTTGATGGAAGGTTGCCGCCTCCCGCGCAATGCCGGACATGGTCGATTCAACCGCCGGACGGAGGGTATCGCCGGCAATTCTGGCGCTCTCTGTCAGACTATGCCGGAGTGACGCGTCCACCGAGGCCGCAAGCTCGGAGTGAATGATCCGAGCGTCCCTATGGTGGGCTTCCTGATTGGCCAGAAGGCGCTCACCCAGCTGCTGGCTGTGCCGCTCCATCTGCTCCATCATTGCGTGCAACCTATCGACCACCTCAGGCAGAGCATGGGCCTGGGCCTGCAGTGCCTTGAAAGCCTCCTGGCGCTGATGGCTCAGAGAAAAACTCCTCAGCACCGTAGCGATGCGGGAATCAAGCAAGTACGAGACCTTCATCCGCTCACGGCGGCATAAGGTCGACATGAGCCCGAGCAGGGCAGACGCGGCGACTCCCGCCACCGACGTGCCGAAGGCCACACCGAGGCCTTTTACCGGCGCGGCCAGGGAGGCCCGTATGGTTTGCAGATCAGTCGTGCTCTCCAGGGCCAGAACCGCACCATTCAAGGTCACGACCATGCCGAGGAAAGTACCCAGCATGCCAAGCAGCACCAGAAGACCGACTAGATAAGGGGTTATGGCGGGCGCTGGCAAACCTGCCCGCTCTCCTTCAATACGCAGGCGCACCGAGCTATGCAACGACGGGTGAAACGTCGAAAGCCAACTGTCCAGAGATGGCAAATTGTCAGGAATAGACGCCAACGCACGCGATAAGGACTCCGTAGCCCGCTGGAAGCGCTTCAGCTCCAGCGCGCCAACGACATAGACCACGCCGATCAGCGACGTCATGAGCAAAGCCAAAGGGCTACCACCGACATAGCCCGCGGCCACCCAGGCAATAGTCATCAATCCCGGGACAAAAGCTGCCAAATACACCCAATTGTTCATCATCATTGCCCTGCGCCGTCCGTGCCAAGCGCGTCCAGGAGCCCAAACACCGGCTGCAACCGGAGATCCAGCTCCGCACATAACACTGCCTGCATTTCTCTGCAAAAGCCGGGAAGCCAGGCGCGGGACGCCGGATCATCCCCCGCCTCTGCCCCTTGGGCGAAAAGTTGCTCAAAGCGCTTGCCGAGAAACACGGGTAGCGCCGCGAGCAAACCGCGCTCACGCGCGCCGAGTGCCTTTTCGAGTTCTCCGTCCAGCGCTGCCAATCGCCTGAGCGCGGGAGAGCGAGTAGATGCGACCGCACGTAGCTGAGCACGCAAGCCATTCACGGCGGTTTGCATGCTGCGCTGGTGAGAAAGATACGAGCGGTTATACGGGGTGAACTCGATGCGGCCCTGCGTGCCAAGCGCTTCCGAGGCGGATGTCTCATTGGGATCCAACTGGATATCCGAGAGAATCCCATCCAGCAGCTCAGCCCGCACGCGGGCCACCTCGTGCTTCAAATCCAGCCCAGCCACCGCCGTGGCCCTTCGACCTGCATCACCTGAAGGGCCGCCATGAAGCACCGAGTAGAGCGAGATCGCATCCTTGAAATCCAGCCATTGCCCCAATCTCTCGCCAAGTGGCTGTCGCGAATCGGCAACGGTCACCACCGCCAGATCCTCAAGGACACGAATGAGTCTTGAACGATGAAAACGCCGGGGCGGCGCCACAGCTCGCGTCATACCAGGAACTGCCATTCAAAAAGGCGGTTAGGCTACTACAAAAAACCGGTATCGACTTTCGCGAACGGTCTCCGTGTCACTACCGTTCGCGGGCTACGTGCGTGTCGATGATTTGTTTTTTTAAATGAGAAACCCCCTGTCGCATTGAATTGCGCAGGGGGTTTGATGGGTTAGTCTGACGATGACCTACTTTCACGCACGAGTGTGCACTATCATTGGCGCGGTCTCGTTTCACGGTCCTGTTCGGGATGGGAAGGTGTGGTACCAAGACGCTATGGTCGTCAG
>JAEUNV010000083.1 GCA_016790385.1 Zoogloea sp. | reverse complement strand
GGTCGCCACCCGTTGGCGCCGCGCGTCGGCCGCCACGCCGGCCAGCACCAGCGGATACTCCACGTTCTCCCGGGCGCTGAGCACCGGGATCAGGTTGAAGTTCTGGAAGATGAAGCCGATGTGGCGGGCGCGAAAGTCGGAGAGCGCATCGTCGGGCATGGACTGCACCGGCTGCCCCGCCACGGTGATCTCGCCCCGGTCGGGCATGTCGATGCAGCCGATGAGGTTGAGCAGGGTGGTCTTGCCGCTGCCGGAAGGGCCGGATAGCACTGTGAAGGCGCCCTGGCGGATGTCGAGGGTAATGTCGCTGAGGGCCGGCACGTCCACCGACCCGAGACGGTAGGTCTTGCCGACCTGGCGCAAGCTGACGGGATGCATCGCGTTTTCCAAAAGCATGAAATCTGGCTGAGTGGAGCGCATGCTAAGGGGGCGGCGCCCGGTGGGTATTGTACGTTTCCGACATCCAATGGGGCTGCCCGGGCGGGTGGCGCTCCGTATACTGGTCGCGTGTTCAGGATTGATCCCATCCCTTCCGGCGAGCTGGCGGCGTCCCTGTCGACCGCACGCTCCGATCTGTGGCTGCCCCGCGCGGCCCTGTCGTCCTGTGTGCGTGCGGTGATCAGCCGCGACACCCGCGGGGTGAGCCTGGACGAGCCTGCGCGCTATAACCATTTTCCGGCCTCGCCGGTGTGTTCCTTGCTGTGGTACTTCAGTGGCGAGGCGGAGGTGCTCGAACCCCATCAACCCGCGGCGCCCGACAGCCCCGGCCGCCCGCTGCCGCACCGCATCAGCTTCTGCGGGCCCTTCAACCGCCCGGTGATCAGCCGCAATCCGGGGCCCATGCACGCCATGATGCTGTTGCTTCTGCCCGACGCCCTGGGCCAGCTCACGGGCATTGATCCCGGTGCCTTTCTCAACCGCATGGTGCCGGCGGAAGCGGTATTCGATGCGTCGTGGATGGTGATGTGCCGCGCGGTCGATGCGGCCCCCGATGATGAGGCCCGCCTGGCCCTCATCGAGTCCTTCCTGCACCCCTTGTGGCAGGAGGCCAGGCCGGACGCCACCTCCCCGGTACGGGTGTTTTCCGACTGGTCGCAAAGCCTGGCAATGCGCGCCTCCACCTCAGGCTGGGGGCGCAGCCTGCGCCAGGTGGAGCGCCGCATCAAGCAATGGACCGGCCAGCCCCTGCGCGAACTGCGCGGCCTGGGCCGCTCGGAACAGGCCTTCTTCGACGCTGTTCTGGCCGGCCGCTCGGGGGAAGTGAACTGGAGCGATGTGGCCAGCAGCAGCGGCTATGCCGACCAGTCGCATTTGAGCCGGCAGACCCGCCGCATCACGGGTTTTCCGCCGGCGGAGCTGCGCCACCGCATCTTTGCCGACGAAAGCTTCTGGGCCTACCGCCTGTGGGGCTTCAGCGAAAGCCAGCTGCCCGACTGAGCGGGCACGGCTCGGCTCGTGCGGGGCCAATGGGTTCGACCCCACCGGGATATGTGTTAAAACCCGTGGCTTCCGAGCGCCAACCCTGTTCTGATGCCTTTGTTCCTCCGTCTGAAGCATGCCCTTGCCGGTGTGCTGCGTGCCCTGCGCAGCCGCCTTGTGCCCTGGCTGTCCCGTCTGCGCCGTCCGACCCGGCGTGAACTGACCCTGGGCATCGCCGCCGTGCCCACCTTGCTGCTGCTCTACGGCCTGATCCTGATCCCCTTCACCCCGGGCATCCGCGACATCCGCAAGGCCAAGGTGGAGCAGCCGGCGCGGGTGCTGTCGGCCGATGGCAAGGAGCTGGCGGTGTTCAAGTGGGCCAACCGGGAGT
>JAEUNV010000034.1 GCA_016790385.1 Zoogloea sp. | reverse complement strand
ACCACCCTGCTTGTCACTGCCTGCGCCCCGCTGGGTGGCCCCATGCTTCGACCCGGCAGTACGCCGCAGGACATTTATCGTGTGCTGGGTGAGCCGGCGATGCGCTGGCGCGAGGCGGACGGTGGCGAGAGGCTCGCCTACCCCCGCGGGCCGATGGGATTTCAGACCTGGATGGTGCGAACCGACGCCACCGGTAAGGTGATATCCGTGGAAAACGTGATGGACATGGCCCACTTCGCGCGCATTCAGCCCGGCATGGATCAGGACGAGGTGTTACGCATCCTCGGGCCATCCTTCCCGGGGTGGACGATTTACTTCAAGGCCCGCGACGAACTGGTATGGGAGTGGCGCTATTGCGATGTGTGGTCGGAACCAGCGCGCTTCAGCGTGCTCTTTGACGGTAGCAGCCGCAGGGTTCGCACCACCCTGAGCCAGCCCGAACGCCTGTCGCAACCCTGGGGCCGGGGCGACCGCCGGGAGTGGTGCAGTCGCTAATCGTCTTCCAGTGCCGGGGGCAGCACCGACAGCAGCACCTTGTCCACCCGGTTGCGGTCCATGTCCATGACCTCAAAACGCCAGCCGGCGGCATCGAAATGATCGGTCGGCGCCGGCACCCGGCCCAGGGTGTGCATGATGAAACCGCCCAGGGTGTTGAAGGAGTTTTCGTCCTCCCCCGGCAGGTCATCGACGATATCCAGCACCGATTTCAGGCGCTCGATTCCCACGTCGCCATCCACCAGCCAGGAGCCATCCTCGCGCTGAAGCATGTCCCTGTCTTCCGGGGCTTCAGGCACCGACAGCTCACCAACAATGGCTGCCAGCACATCGGTGAGCGTCACCAGCCCTTGCACCTCGCCATACTCATCAATGAGCAGGGCGAATTGCAGGCGGGCACGGCGAAAACTCTCAAGCAGCTGAGTGGTGCTCACGGTTTCCGGCACGTAGAGGGGCGGACGCAGCAGGGATTCGAGATCCGCCAGGGTGATGCGCTCGCCACCGAGGGCCTTCTTGAGAAGATCGCCGGTTTGCAGCACACCGAGCACATGCTCCAGGCCATCCCTGCACACCACCACCCGCGAATAGGAAGTTTCCATGAGGCTCTGCCAGACACTCGCCTCATCCTCCTCCAGGTCGATGACGAACATCTCCCGGCGCGGCGTCATGATCGCCGAGATGCGCTGCTCATCCAGGCGCAGCACGTTGGAGACGATCTCCTGCTCGCTTTCGTGAAAGACACCAGCCTCGGCGCCCTGCTCCATCAATACCTTGATTTCATCGTCGGTCACCGGCGGTTCCTCCTTGCGCCGGGCGCCAAACAGGCGCAGAACCGCGGCCGAGGAGCCCGACAGGATCGTCACCAGCGGATGGGCCAACCGGGCCAGGATCATCATCGGACGGGCGATCAGGGTGGCGATGCCTTCCGGCGCCAGCAGGGCCAGACGCTTGGGAACCAGCTCGCCGACCACCACCGAGAAATAAGTCAGGCCAACCACGGTAAGGGTCAGGGCCACGCCCCTGGCGTAGGGTTCGATGGCGGAAAAGCTGCCCAGCCAGGCCGCCAGGGGATCGGCGACGGCGGCCTCACCGATGGCGCCACTGAGAATTCCCACCGAGGTAATGCCGACCTGGATGGTGGACAGGAAACCGGATGGTTCCTGATGGAGAAGCAGGGCGGAACCTGCCCCCGGGCTGCCATCATCGGCGAGGTTCTGAAGGCGGGACTTGCGGGATGAAACGACAGCCATTTCCGACATGGCGAAGACGCCATTGAGCAGAATCAGCAACAGCAGGAGCACTATATCCATCAGTAAGGCCGCCCCTTGTCATGCAGACTGCGGCCCCGGGGTCAATAGAGATGCCCATTGTAGCCGGCCCGCGGGCCTTGTCGTAAGCGAATGCACGGCCTGACGCGGGCCTGCGCCGCAGCGGTGAGCCCATGTAAAACCCAAGCGCCGCCCTGCCCGCCGGTCTAGAATCCGGCCGATGTTTCAACCGCACTACGTTCCCTCCCAACGCCCCCTGCAGCTGGCGATAGCGATCTCATTACTCGCCCACGCCCTTGTGCTGCTGATCCAGATCAGCAGGCCGCCCCAGGAGATTCCGGAAGCGCCCCAGCTCCAGGCACGCCTGGCGCCCCGCCAGGCCCGCAAACCACCCGCCGAAACCCGCCCGGCCCCGCCTCCTGTGCCAAGCAAGGCCCAACAGGCCAGGCCGGCCCCCAGGGAGCCACGGCCGCGCATCCTCACCGCCCGCAAGGACGCTGCCCCGACCCTGCGCCAGGCCGAGCCGACACCGAAATGGAGCATTGCCCAAAAAGAGGAAATG
>JAEUNV010000007.1 GCA_016790385.1 Zoogloea sp. | reverse complement strand
CTGGTCATCGCGGGGGGGCGCCGCTCGGAGGAAGCCCGCCAGAGAACGGATGCCTATCCCTCCCCCGCCCAGGTGGCGGGCCATGCCTTGTCCAGCATCTTCCTTGACGGGCTGGCCATGGACCTCGAAAGACTGGAGCGAATCAATGCCACTGTGGGGGCGCTTCCCCCGGAGCAGCGCAGTGCCAGCGGCATTCTGCTGAAGCCGATCGAGACCCTGGTGATTGCGCCATCGCAGCGACTCGACTATCTTGCGACCCGCCATCGCGCGGCCTTGCCCCGTGCCCTTCGGCTCGCCTTGCGTGGTGTTGGTGCAACGCGCAAGAACGGCTCCGTGCTGCTTTCCTACCTTCTGTTCGAAAGGGCCTATACCCGTTCGTTGATGGAGCTGGGCTATCGGGATGCCATGGCTCGCCGGGCGGAACTGGTTCGCTTTCTCCGTGTGGATCAAAGCTGAGTGGCCCGGTCGATGCGGAGCCACGGCAAGGCAGTCGGGACTGTTGCAAAAAAATCATTCACAAAAAACTTCAGATATTTAAAATAACCCATTATTTTGAATGGAAGTCTGCCGTTAATAACAGGCAGGTTCCGGGCACAATCAGGGTGTTCGGGTTCCAGGCAACGCGGGATCGATGCGATATGGTCAGTTCTGTACGCTCGTTTCGCACGAATTTGAATATCCGGGAGCCTCAGGCTTCCGACTCACCACCCAGTTTGAAGATCATGAAAATCCGTAAAACCGTATTGGCCGTATTGAGCGTCTTTGCCGTGGCCTCCCTCGCCACGGGCGGCGCGCATGCTGCCGCGCAGCGTGCTTCCGCCAAGCAGGCGCCGGTTGCCAAGGGCGCCGCGCCCAAGAAGGCGGTGGTGGCAAAGGCCGCAAAGTCCGAAAAGGCCCAGCGCGAGACGAAAGTGGTGACGAACCGGGCAGGCAGGTTCGTCCAGGTGCGTAAGCCCAGCCGTCTTGCCGCCTTCAAAGGGCGTCAGCAGGCAATGGCGGCGGTTGTACATCGCGCCGTTCCGGCGGTTAGCGCCGAGGTCGACAACGACGGTAATCCCTTGCTCCAGTCCGCCGCCTTCATGATTGCTGATCAGGCGACCGGCAACGTGATCCTGGAGAAGAACTCGGACGCGGTCCTGCCCATTGCCTCCATCACCAAGCTGATGACCGCCATGGTGGTGCTGGATGCCCGCCTCGGTTTGAACGATCTCCTCACCATCTCCCAGGACGATGTGGACACGCTGCGTGGAAGCAGCTCCCATGTTCCCGTAGGCACCGAATTGTCCCGGGAAGACATGCTGAGGCTGGCACTGATGTCATCTGAAAACCGCGCCTCCGCTGCCTTGGCGAGAAACTATCCGGGTGGCGTGCCGGCCTTTGTCGCGGCCATGAACCGCAAGGCGGTGTCCCTCGGCCTTCGCGACACGCGCTTCTCCGACAGTACCGGCCTCAATTCCGCCAACGTGTCGAGTGCGCGCGACCTCGTGAAGATGGTCTCCGCCGCCTCGCGTTATCCTTTGATCCGCGAGTTTTCCACCACGGCCAATTACCTGGTCTACCTCAACGGCCGCCCCCGTCAGTTCAACAACACCAATGCGCTGGTCAGCAGCCCTGATTGGCAGATTGGCGTCTCCAAGACCGGTTTCATCAACGAATCGGGGAAATGCCTTGTGATGCAGGCCTGGCTGCTCAACAAGCCGATGATCATCGTGCTGTTGGATTCCTTCGGGCGCTTCACCCGGGTGGCAGATGCCCAGCGGGTCAAGCGCTGGTTGGAGAGCGCGGCGGCCCAGCAGAAGCTGGCTTCCCAGGGGCGTGGTCCGGCAACCTGAGAGCGGTGCTCCCCAAAGCATGACGGGCGCCCAGGGCGCCCGTCATGCTTTGGGGAGCACGTATGTCTGTTCTTAGCGACCGCCGGGGGGAAGATAGCCCAAGGCGCTGGAGATCTCGTCGGCGGTCTGGCGTATGAGCGGGGCCCAGTCGGGGTTGAAGCGTTCCGATGGCGTGGACAGGGACAGACCCGCCACCAGTTCGCCGCTGTCGTCCCGAATGCCGGCGGCAATGCAGCGCACGCCGTTCTCCACTTCGTCCATGTCGTAGGCCACACCATGGCGCCTGACCTTGTCGAGTTCTTTTTCAAGGGCCGACAGTGTGGTGATGGAGGTGGGGGTGCTGCCGGGCAGATGGGTGCGGCGGGCGTAATCCTTGACCTTCTGGGGGCCATCCTCGACCAGGAACAGCTTGCCCGTGGCCGTGGTGTGCAGGGGCGCCCGGGCGCCAACGATGTGTACCACGCGAACCGAGGAGCGGCCGCTGGAGGTCCGTTCGACATAAACGATTTCATCGCCGGCGCGGATGCCCAGATTCACGCTCTCACCGGTCGTGGCGTGAAGCCTCAGCATTGCAGCCATGGCGGTCTCCCGGAGCGAGATGCGCGACTTGACGAGGCTGCCCAGCTCAAGGAGACGGATGCCGAGGCGGTAGGCGCCGGCTTCACTGCGTTCGACAAAGCCGCTGCCCGTCATGGCGCCGAGGATGCGATGGGCCGTTGACGGGTGCAGCCCGGTTTCGGCGGCGAGCTGTTTGAGTGGCACCGGGTCGGGGTGCATGGCCAGGACGTCAAGCAGCTTCATCATGCGCTCGATGACCTGAATCGGGTTTTTTGCGGGCTCTTGCGTTGACAACGGATCTTCCGCCAGTGGACCAAGGATGCGCCGATGTTAGCGCAGGCGGGCTTATTTCGCCTAGTGAAATGCGGCGCCGCGGCAAAGATGAGGCCCGGCGGCGGTGTCAGCCGACCAGTCCGTGGCCCGCCATGCGTACCAGGATACCTACGCCGGCCCCCAGGGCGGCCGGCTTCCAGATCTGTGCGACCCTGCGGCCGGCGGAGATCAATACCGCCACGCCCGGTACGTCGAGGGGGTGGATCAGCAGACCGGCGGCAACGCCGTTGAGTGTGGCCGCGCTGGCTGAACCGGCGCGGATCATCTCGTCCATGATGCCCATCATGGCGGTGCCGCCGGCAAGATACTTGGTCAGGGTGGGCAGGATGAGGCCCGGGTCTGCGCCAATGGCGAGCAGCAGCGGGGACAGCAGGCCTGTCAGCGCATCGAGGGCGCCAAGGCGGCGCAGGGCAAGCACCACCGTGAGGGACAGGACGAGCATCGGGATGGCGCCGACCGCGATCTTGAAGGCTTCCGCGCCAGCCCGGTTGATCACATCGAGCACGCCTTTGGCGCTTTCCGCGACGGGGTGGTGCAGGGTCTCGTCCAGTGGCTCTTCGAGACTGGAGAGCTTGCGACCAAAACCATAGTAAGTGGCCGCCGCCGCGACCAGCCCGCCCACCAGCGACCACCCGAGCACGACTCCAAAATGCAGGCCCAACGCCGCCATCGGCATGGATACATTCGCCTGGGCCATGGCCATCACCATGGCCAGGGTGGCCGCGATATGGCGGCTTGACGCCCCGCGCTGGTCCATCATGGCCAGGGTGGCAACCGGGGCGGCGAAGCTGACAAAATTGATCTGAAGGGCGGCGAAGATGCCAAGCCCGGTGAGGCCGACGGGACGCAGCAGTGGAGAAAGCCGGGCAACGACCCAGTCAAGTACGCCT
>JAEUNV010000595.1 GCA_016790385.1 Zoogloea sp. | reverse complement strand
GTTCGAGACTCTTCTGCCGCTCCAGAGATTCCCGGGGAAGCCTTGCTTCCCCGTTTGATTCACGGCGCGATAGCAAAGCGGTTATGCACCGGATTGCAAATCCGTGTAGGTCGGTTCGACTCCGGCTCGCGCCTCCAGGTGTAGATCAAGGCGGCAGTAGCTCAGTTGGTAGAGCGCAACCTTGCCAAGGTTGAGGTCGAGAGTTCGAGACTCTTCTGCCGCTCCAGGATGCGACGGGGAAAACGTTCATGCGTTTTCCCCGTTTTCGTTCGTGCGTTCCTGTGCGAGCCCTGGCCTTTCGTTTTCCTTCCATTGTCCGAATTCCGTTCCCTTGTCGTGTAGCGCGGCTGACAAGCGATTGTCGTCAGCGTGTCACGGGATTGACGCACGATTGGCGATGTCGTCGATGCGATCTCGGCCTACTCCGGGCCGGGCAGACGGGAGACCGGAATGAGGCATGTTCTTGATACCCTGGCCAGGAAGCTGAGCCACACGTTCTTTGGTCCAGAGGTGACGGCTTTCCTGATGGATGGCCAGTGGCGGGCTCCACTGTTCGTTCCGGATGCTTTCGACGCGACCGAAAAGGGCGGGCAAGAATTACCCGATATGCTTGCCAGTCCGCGGGAGTTTCTGCGCTGTTGATTGGTCGTGGCGCATCGGCGCGTAATCCATCGTCTTCGTGGGCCGGGCATCTCACGTCTGTTATCCCCGCCTCGGGGAATGATCAAATGGCGGATTTTCTAGTATAATTCAAAGGTTTACAGCGTTGCGCCAAGGCGCGGACCGGTTCCGCCCGGAATCGGGCCGGTGTCCGTTTACGGCATTTCCGCCAGGCGGACAGGGTTGAAAGGTCTGGATTGAGCGGCAGGGAATTCTCGGTACTGATGGCGACCTACGGGCGCGATGATGCAGGTCATCTGGAGCAGGCGCTCGACAGCCTTCTTGGGCAGAGTCTTCCGGCGTCGGAAGTCGTTCTGGTTGAGGACGGTCCAATCGGAGATGCTGCGCGGGCCGTCATTGCCGATCGTCGCGCTGCCCTCAATATCCAGTCGGTCGTCATGTCGCGCAACGTCGGGCTGGCAAGCGCGCTCAATGCCGGGCTTCAGCGTTGTCACCACGAGATTGTCGTCCGCTTCGACAGTGACGATGTCGCGCTTCCTCAGCGCTTCGCGCGCCAGATTTCGGCCTTCGATGCCTCGCCGGAGCTGGACGTGATGGGAAGCTATGCACAGGAGATGGACAGCGCCGGAGCGCCGGGCCGGATCCGCACGATGCCGGTCTCCCATGGCGCGATACTGGCCACGCTATGGGCCTGCCCCCTCATCCATCCTACGGTGGCCTATCGGCGCAGCCGTATCCTGGCCATCGGCGGATATCGGTCTGATTTGCGGCGGAGCGAGGACTACGATCTGTGGTTTCGTTGTGCAAAGGCCGGCATGCGTTTCGCCAATCTGCCCGAAGCGCTGATCCTTCATCGTTTCGATGAAACCAGCCATATGCGCCACGCCTTTCGGGACGCCCTGGAGCGGGCCACGACGGGCTACCGCGGTGCCAGTCTGATGGGCATGCCCTTATGGAAGCGCGCAGCCTGTTTTGTGCCGCTCGTGCGCGCCGTGCTTCCTCTGCCCCTGCGGCACGGGGCGTATCGGCTGTTGTCCCGCTTCGATCCCCGACGCAGGGGGCCGGAGGTCTAGCCGACGTTCAGTGCAAGTCGTCCTTGTCGGGTGGCACCGGCAGGACAGGAATCCCTTCCTCGATCAGCTCGATCATTTCAGCGCGGTCGGCCTTGCCCCGGATGGCCCGCTCCTCGCTGTCCCCGTAGTGGATGCGCCTGGCCTCTTCTGCGAAACGTTCTCCCACGTCTTCGGATTTCGCCGCCGCGCTGCGCAGGGCGTCGATCACCCTGGCGGCCATGGCGGTGGGCGTCATCGCTGCGGGCGGCGAGGCGTGGGATGAGGTCTGCACGTAGGGCGCCGAGGGCAGGCGCCGTACATTGTGGCTGGCACAATGGGGGCAGGTTACCAGACCGGCAGCGAGCTGGTTTTCAAACGCTTCACCCGATGCAAACCAGGCTTCGAAGCGGTGGTCCCGGTCACAGCACAGGTCAAGGACGATCATGATCGGAGCAACTCCATGGCGTTCATGCCACCCCAGGAATATCAGGGGTGCGAGGCCGGATTCAAGACCGGGTCCGCGGGCCGCGCATTCTACTGTAGTTCAGTCGAGGTGGTGGCTTCCCGGTACAGCGCAATGTACTCCTTGGCGGGTTGCTTCCAGGAAAAATCCTGGCGCATGGCATTTCGCTGAATCTGAGCCCAGCGGGGCGAGTCGCGCCAGATATGGCTTACGCGCTCAAGGCTGCTCCACAGGGCATGGGGGCTGTCTCCGTCAATCCAGAATCCGTTGCCGTGGTCGTCAGCGAGCGGTGAGTCGCAGTCCACAACCGTATCGGCGAGACCGCCTGTGGCACGGACCACGGGCGGCGTCCCGTAGCGCAGGCTGTACATCTGATTAAGGCCGCAGGGCTCGAAACGGGAGGGCATCAGAAAGCTGTCGGCGCCCGCCTCGATACGGTGAGCGAGGGTTTCGTCGAAGCCGATCCTGACTGCGACATGGGTGGGGTGGCGCTGGGCGAGGGCGAGGAAGCCGGCTTCCATGTCCTTGTCGCCACTGCCGAGTACGACCAGTTGAGCTGGCAGGGCAGGCAGACCATCGGCGACGGCAAGCAGCAGGTCAAGGCCCTTCTGGTGGGTCAGGCGGCTGATGACCCCGAAGAGGGGGCGGTCGCCGACGATTGGCAGCCCCATCTGGGCCTGTAGGGCCGACTTGTTGAGCGCTTTACCCGCCAGCGTTTCAATTGAATAGAGTTGGTGCAGGGCGGCATCCGTTGCGGGGTTCCACGAGGTGGTGTCGATACCGTTGAGGATGCCGCGCAGGGCGGCGGCACGATAGCGGAGCAGGGGGGCCAGGCCATAGCCGAAATGCTCGGTCTGAATCTCGCGGGCATAGGTCGGGCTGACGGTGGAGAGCCGCGTCGCGAACTGCAGGCCGGCTTTGAGGAAGGACAACTGCTTGTAATACTCCACCCCGTCGAAGCGCCACGCTTGCTCGGGCAAGCCCAGTGCAGCAAGCATGTCATGGCCGAAGCAGCCCTGGAAGGCGATGTTATGCACCGTGATGACGCTTGGCGCGCCGCCTTCATAATGCAGGTAGGCCGGAGCGAGACCGCTCTGCCAATCGTTCACATGCACCACGTCCGGCTGCCAGCCCAGGGGAGACCCGTGCTGGCCAAGGCGTGCGGCGACCCGGGACAGCAGGCCGAAACGCAGGGCGTTGTCCGGATGATCCGCGCCGCTGGCGTCCAGGTACGGGTTGCCAGGGCGCTCGAAGAGCGCGGGGCA
>JAEUNV010000606.1 GCA_016790385.1 Zoogloea sp. | reverse complement strand
AGTTTTCTGGGGCAAACGGATACGAGAACATTCCTGGCAGTTTCCGCAAGGCGGAATCAAGCACGGCGAATCGCCGGAACAGGCTATGTATCGTGAGCTCTTCGAAGAAGTCGGCTTGAAGCCTGAGCACGTCCGCATCATCGGCCGCACGCGCGGCTGGCTGCGCTATGACGTGCCCAAGCACTGGATCAAGCGAGAGTGGCGGAACACTTACCGGGGGCAGAAGCAGATATGGTTTCTGCTCCGGCTGGTGGGACGTGACTCTGACGTCAGTTTGCGTGCGAGCAATCATCCGGAGTTCGATGCCTGGCGCTGGAGCTACTACTGGGTTCCGCTGGAGGCTGTGATTGAGTTCAAGCGGGGTGTCTATCAGTCCGCGCTGCTGGAGCTCGCTCGTCTGCTGTTTAGAGATCGTTTTTTTGAGATTCCTGACAGCTATCGACTGTTTGATCAGTCTCCCGAGCGTGCCGAGCAGCCTCCGCCCGAGTAAGTGTTTGGAAACTCCTGGTGGTGTCTCTTGTCCGACTGAAGGATTGGATTCGTTCGCCGACTGACCAGGCGAGCTGATGGTCGGGGCTGCGCTGTCAGCTTCGGTTTTGATGTAGGGCACAATGGGAGGAGACACCATGGAGCGCTTGCACTATCAGCCGATAAAACAGTTCCGCGTGCGCAGCGGAACCTGCGAAATCACCGACCCCTGGAGCACGGCAAAGGTGACTGCGGCGTCGCCGGCCATTGAGGTCATGACCGACCTTAGGCGAATTGCGGCTGCCACCATTTCGCACGATCTGTCTTTGGCCGAAACCAATCAAAGCATGATTTTGCGTGGTGTTAGGCTGCTTTTCGTGACCGATGCCAGTCGGCGCGTAGTGGGAGTGGTTACGGCCAGCGACCTCTTAGGTGAAAAACCTACGCGGGTGGCCAGAGACCGAATGATGCGCCATGAAGAGCTTTCGGTGCGCGACATCATGGTCGCAGCGGAGGATCTGGACGCCGTTTACCTATCCGATGTCATGCGCTCAGAGGTTGGCCATGTTGTAGCGACACTGAAGGCCTGTGGCCGCCAGCATGCACTGGTGATGGAGGAAGACGCGAGCGGAGGCCTTTCCTTGCGTGGAATTTTTTCGGCATCCCAGATTGCCCGTCAGATGGGAATCCCGCTTCAGACGACTGAAGTTGCGAGAACCTTTGCCGAGATCGAGGCAGCCATCTCTTCCTGATCAGGACGTTCCCGCCCGCCCGCTGGTAGTCGGGTGGGCCGGGGTGGCGCTAGAATCCGTGCTCGCCTCTACTGAAAGACGTCATGCTTTTCTTTTCCCGGAGTCTTCGCTGCGCTGGCGCAGGCTTTTTGAGTTGTATCCTCGCTGTATCCATTTCGGCGTGCACTGGAGGGCGGACTGCCCTTTTCGAGGATGAGGCCAAGCCGGAATGGAAGGAGGCGGAAGTTCTTCCCCCTTCTTGGCCGACGGATGGGAACCTTATCCCCTTATACGTCAGCGCGGGGACCAGCGCACAGTTCTTCGTTGATGGGCGGTCGTTGACCTTAGGCAATGATGGCGTCGTTCGTTTCACCGTGGTGATCAGGGCGGGCGGTGGTGCAGAGAATGTCAGCTATGAAGGCATCCGCTGCGAGACGGCTGAGCGCAAGCTCTATGCGATAGGCCGCGGACGCGGTGAGTGGGTATCTCCCCGAAATAGCGCTTGGCAGCGTATCTCGGACAACACCTTGAATCGCCATCATGCAGTATTGTTCAAGGAGTTCTTTTGCCTCCCCGGTTCAGCCTTGCCCACCCGGGACGAAATTCTTCGGTCGCTGCGTGGAGCCGCCTCCCTTCGTTGACTATTAACTTCGATATCCAGGATCGCCACTCATGCTTGACCAACTTATCATGGGCTTCGACAGAGCCTTAAGGACTGTCTTTGCAAACGCGACCACCGTGCGGCCGGTACCTGGCGGGGGGCTCCCTGAGGGAGATCTGACGGAAGAAGATCGCAAGAGGGCCGCCTCACTCATGCGAGTAAACCATTGTGGTGAAATCTGCGCCCAAGCGTTGTATCAGGGGCAGGCCATGATGTCGAAGGATGAGGGGGTCAAGAAAGCCTTGGAGCGTGCTGCGCAGGAAGAAACCGAGCATCTGGCATGGACAGAGCGTCGAATCGCGGAGCTGGGCGGGAGAAAAAGTCTTCTCAACCCTCTGTGGTACGGTGGGTCGCTCGCTATCGGCGTCCTGGCGGCTCGCTTCGGGGAAGGCGTTAACCTTGGCTTTCTTGCTGAAACCGAGCGGCAGGTCGAGCGTCACCTGAAGAGCCATCTGGATCGCCTTCCTGCCCAGGACCTGAGATCGAGGGAGATTGTGAGCCAGATGAAGGAGGATGAGCTTGCACATGCGGAAACCGCGCTGGGTCTGGGGGCAGTTGAATTGCCGGCCCCCGTCAAGGTCGCGATGAAGGCCAGCTCCCGCGTTATGACCGGCGTCGCCTACTGGATTTAAGCCCCTCCCGCTGACGGTATGAGGCTTGGCTCCACAACTTGCCGAACTCAGACCTCAATGATCTCCCACGTGTGTTCGATTTCGGCCGTTTTCCCGAGCATGATCGTGGCGGAGCAATACTTCTCATAAGAAAGCTTGATGGCCCGTTCGACGCTGTCGGGCTTGAGGTTGCGACCGCTGACGCTGTAGTGGAAAGCGATGCGGGTAAATACCTTTGGATCGGTGTCGGCGCGTTCAGCCTTCAGGCTGACTACGCAGTCAGTGACGTCCTGCCGGCTTCGTTTGAGGATCAGTACCACATCGAAAGCGGTGCAGCCGCCTGCGCCCGCCAACATCATTTCCATGGGGCGGGGGGCAAGATTTCTTCCACCCGCTTCAGGGGCTCCGTCCATCATGAACGCGTGCCCAGATCCCGTCTCGGCCATGAAGGCCATCCCATTCACCCATTTAACTCGGCATTCCATAAGGTCGACTTCCTCTTGGTTGACTGATGGCAGCCCATTGCGGGTTGCTGAGGGTGGGATTGTAGCGATGCACGAACTGTAGCGGCATAGGCGTAATGCTGCAGTGCAGCAAATCGATGTGTATTTTGAGGGGCGTTACCGACCGTGATTTCCGAGGATGTATTAAATTGTTTATGTAAAACAATGTGTTATGTTGATTTGTAAAAATAAATTAAATTTATAAATCAATTAATAAAATTGTTGTGCGATGCACAAAAAAAGCTTGCATCAAGACTACCATCGAGCCATAATTCAGTCAGTCCAGTCGGTCCCGTTGTTTGGGGCGATTGAAAGGTGTCTCCTCCACCCTCCTCCTTTGGTGTGGATTTAGCGCAGATCTCCCCGATCTGCGCTTTTTTTTATCTCCGGTCAGGGTTTGACATGCCTGAAAGCCTTGCGGTAGAATCCACGGCTTTCCGAATTATGGT
>JAEUNV010000585.1 GCA_016790385.1 Zoogloea sp. | reverse complement strand
ACGCCCGACAGCCACACAAAAGGCGGGCTGATCAGCAGCAGGCCGCCGATCTCGAAAAGGGCAACCTGGCGCAGGCGGTCGAGCAGGCTGCGTTGGATGGGGGCGTGGGGGGCGGACATGGGATCGCGGATGACGGAGGCGGATTGACCGCGGAAAGTGACGGGAGTTTAACGTGTTGCCCGTACCCGCTAAACTGCGCGGTCCGACGCCAGCCTGAGAACCCATGACGCCTGCCTCGCCCCTCGAACTCGTGTGCCACCCGGCTGCGCCCGATGCCTGCGTGCGGCGCATCGGCGTAACGGTGACGCGGGAAGCCGACGGGGGGCTGGGCCTGCGCTATCGGCTGGAGGGGGCGCTGGACGGGCTGCGTATTCCGGCGGGCGGGCTGCCCTTGGAGCGTCTGTGGGCGCATACCTGCTTCGAGCTGTTCGTGATGGCTGAGGGCGGCGAGGCCTACCGGGAGTTCAATTTTTCACCGGGGGGGCAGTGGATGCGCTTTGATTTTTCCGCCTACCGGGTGCGCGTGGACAGCCCCGCCATACCGGCGCCGCAGCTTGACTGGCGGCGGTCGGGCGATGCGCTAACGCTGGCGCTGACCCTGCCTGGGTCAGCCCTGCCGGCCGGGGCGCTGCGCCTGGGTATCACCGCCGTCGTCGAGCACGTGGACGGCAGCCACCATTACTGGGCCCTGGGCCATCCGCCCGGCACGCCCGATTTTCACCACCGCGAGGGTTTCGTCCTCGCCTTACCGGCCCCGACACCATGATCCAGTTCGGTCTCGACCGCCTTCTTGCCGACCCCGCCCTGCGCCGCCCCCTGGCGGGCAAACGGGTTGCACTGCTGGCCCACCCGGCCTCCCTCACCCGCGACCTGACCCATGCGGTGGATGCCCTGGCGGCCTTGCCCGACATCCAGCTGTCGGCGGCCTTCGGCCCCCAGCATGGCCTGCGTGGCGACAAGCAGGACAACATGGTCGAGTCGTCGGATTACTTCGACCCCCAGCACGGCATTCCGGTATTCAGCCTGTACGGCGAAGTGCGCCGCCCCACCGCGCCGATGATGGATCGCTTCGACGTGCTGCTGGTGGATCTACAGGATCTGGGTTGCCGCATCTACACCTTCATCACCACCCTGCGCTATGTGCTGGAGGCCGCCGCCCGGCACAAGAAGGCCGTGTGGGTACTCGACCGCCCCAACCCCGCGGGCCGGCCCGTGGAGGGCACCCTGCTGCAAGCGGGCTGGGAGAGCTTTGTCGGCGCCGGGCCGCTGCCCATGCGCCATGGCATGACCATGGGCGAGCTGGCCCGCTGGTTCATCGCCACCCTCAAGCTCGACGTGGAATGCGAGGTGGTCACCATGACCGGCTGGGAGCCCGACGCGGCCCCCGGCTACGGCTGGCCGGTGGGTGAGCGCAGCTGGGTGAACCCCAGCCCGAACGCCCCCAACCTGTCCATGGCCCGGGCCTACGCCGGCACGGTGATGCTGGAGGGCACGACCCTGTCGGAAGGGCGTGGCACCACGCGACCGCTGGAATTGTTCGGGGCGCCGGACATCAATGCCCGGCAGGTGATCGCCCAAATGGAGGCGATTGCGCCCAAGTGGCTGGCCGGTTGCCGCCTGCGTGACTGCTGGTTCGAGCCCACCTTCCACAAGCACGCGGGCACGCTGTGCAACGGGGTGCAGATCCATGTGGAAGACCCGACCCATTACAACCACGCCGCGTTCCGCCCCTGGCGCCTCCAGGCCCTGGCCTTCAAGGCGATCCGCCGGCTCCAGCGGGACTACCCCCTGTGGCGCGATTTTCCCTACGAGTACGAACACGATCGCCTGGCCATCGATCTCATCAACGGCTCGACGCTGCTGCGCGAGTGGGTGGATGATGCCACCGCCCGCCCGGGCGACCTGGACGTGCTGGCCTTCGCCGACGAGCGGGAGTGGCTGGAGACGCGGCGGGACTTCCTGCTTTACTGACGTCGCCTGCGGATGGCCGCGGCCAGGGCGCCTAGCGCGGCCAGGCCGGCGGTGGCGGGCTCGGGCACTGTGCTCACGATGTCCGTGCCGTTGAAGGTATAGACGTCGTCGGGCAAGGACAGATCGGGGCCGGTCTGGGTGTTTTGCAGGGTGCCGGGGGTGTCCTCCACGGGCAGTCCGGCGGCCGTGTCGGGGCTGGACCCGGGGGTGCCGGCCTGGGGCATCACGCCGGCAATCTCGAGCAGTCGCGGCAGATTGCATTCATCATAGGGATTCACCACCGGTACGCGGTTCTGGGAGTGGTAGTAGTCCATCATCTGCGCGGCGTGGATCTCGCAGGCGTCATCCACCTTGAGGGTGGTGCTCACCGAGAAGCTGGCTCGCCCGTCCAGTTCGGTCCAGTCGGTTGCGGCCACCCGGAGGGCCATGTCGGGGTGGATGGAGAGCAGGGTGCGCGGGTCGGTGAAGGTGCTGTCGGCAACCACCGACATTTCGGGCACGTAGTAGTACAAGGATGCGGCGCTCACGTGGTAGTCGAAATGGCCGTCCAGG
>JAEUNV010000536.1 GCA_016790385.1 Zoogloea sp. | reverse complement strand
GGTTTTGCCGTGGTGGCCGACGAAGTGCGCAAGCTGGCCGAGCGCACCACCAGCTCGGTTCAGGAAATCAGCTCGGTGATCAGCGCCATCCAGCAGGGAGCGGCCGGCGCCGTCAGCAGCATGCAATCCAGCCGCACGCTGGTGGGCGAAGTCGTCGTTGCGGCGGGAAAGGCCAGCGAATCCATGAGCGACATCCGCCAATCCGCAGCCACCATGCAAAGCACGATCGACAGTATCTCCGACGCCCTGCGGGAACAACGCGGCGCCTCCACCGATCTCGCCCGCAATGTGGAAGCCATTGCCCAGATGTCGGAGGAAAACTCCGCGGCCATCACCTCGGTCGCCAGTACCGCGCACCGCCTGCTTACCGTGGCCGACAGCCTGAAAGGCAGCGTTTCCCGCTTCCGGGTCTGAAACCCCGATTCCATCTGCGACACCATGCCGCACCATTTTGGTGCGGCGGCTTGTGTCACATCAAATGCCCCAATGCGGGCAAACCCTAATGTGGCGCTCTCTTTACCACCTGGAGCGCCCACCCCATGCCTCGCCCACCCGCGCAACTGCGCGCCCTGCCCCTTGCTCTCGCAGCCTCCTTCGCCTTCTCCGTTCACGCCCACGACACCCTGCACGAAGTTGTAGTCACGGCCCCCCCCATGGCGGCGCCGCTCACCGTCATCACCAACCCCCGCGCTCCCCGGCAGCCGGTTCCTGCCCACGACGGGGCCGACTACCTGAAGAACATTCCCGGCTTTGCGGTGATCCGCAAGGGCGGCACCGATGGCGACCCGGTATTCCGCGGCATGGCCGCCTCCCGCCTGGGAATCCTGCTGGATGGCGAGATGATCCTGGGCGGCTGCGGCATGCGCATGGACCCACCCACCGCCTACGTCTTTCCCGAAGCCTTCGACCGCATCACCGTGCTGAAAGGCCCCCAGACAGTAAAGTACGGCCCGGGCAACAGTGCGGGAGTAGTCCTCTTTGAGCGCGAGCCCAAGGTTCGCAAGGGCTTCTCGGCCGACGCCGAGGGCAGCCTGCTTGCGGGAAGCTACGGACGCAACGATCAGGTTATGAAAGCCGGCCTCGGCAATGAAAGCTACTACGGGGAGATCACCGGCACCCATTCCCACAGCCAGGACTACAAGGACGGCTCCGGGCGCCAGGTGCATTCCCGCTACGACCGCTGGAGCGTGAATGGGGCCATCGGCCTCACCCCCGACGAGAACACCCGTATCGAACTCAGCTTCGCCAAGAGCGACGGCCATGCCGCCTATGCCGACCGCAGCATGGACGGCACCGCCTTCGACCGGACCAACGTGGGTCTGAAGTTCGAGAAATCCCGCATCAGCCCGCTGCTCGCCAGGCTCGAAGGGCAGATCTACCGCAACTACGTTGACCACGTGATGGACAACTACAGCCTGCGCACGGTTGCCGGCATGAAGATGGTCAGTAACCCCGACCGGGAGACCAAGGGCGGGCGTATGGCGGCAACACTCGAACTGAGCTCCCGCAGCGCGCTGGAAACCGGCATCGACTTTCAAACCAATGACCACAGCCTGCGCAAGGCCAGCGGTGCAGAGGTGAACGCCTACGACAGTCTGGCGCGCAGCCCCGACATGCGCTTCCAGACCTGGGGCGTTTTCAGCGAACTGACCCACGAGCTCAGTGCCGCCCATCGCTTGATTGGCGGTGCCCGCCTGGACTGGAACGAAGCCGAGGACCAGCGCAGCGGCAAGACCACTTCGGGGCGCAGTGACAAGGACACCCTCAAGGCCGGCTTCCTGCGCTGGGAAAGCGCCCTTGCCCCCACCACCACCGTGTATGCCGGCCTCGGCCACAGCGAACGGGCCGCCGACTACTGGGAGCGCACCAAGGCACCCGGCGCCACCTCGACCATGATGACCGGCAGCGCCAGCACCTTTTTCCTGAAGCCTGAAAAAACCACCCAGCTCGACGTCGGCGTG
>JAEUNV010000534.1 GCA_016790385.1 Zoogloea sp. | reverse complement strand
GTACTCGATGACAGTCGCGTGGGCGGTTGAGAGGCTTATGGATAGCACGGCAAAAGCCTTTGTCACCGTTCGTAACAGGTGCTTCATGAGGAACCTCCGTAGCGGAAAGAAAGAGGCGAAACGCTCGACGCCGTTTATTTTTTGCGCAGTAGTTGCATTTAAGCTCGTAAGCACCGACTGCAGCAACGATATGAGCATATTCCGAATATATACCTATTTTGAATATTGTCATCCTAGTAAATTCGAATTCAATTGATGACTTTATGTATTTGAACTTTGCTTAAGTTGCTGTGCCCATATAGACGATGCCGGCCTAGCAGCCAAAGCGCATGATCGTTCCTTGGAGCCTGGGCTCATTCTTGCTTCACCCAGGGGGGGCGCCCCTCGGCGCGTCGCAAACCCCCCATTCCCGACGAGACCCGACATGAGTTCCACTCCGCTGCCTGCTGCCATCGGTGCGCTGATCCGCCCTCCGGCCCTCACCCTGCTGCAGATCGCTGTCGCGGCTTCGACGGGGCCGGATGGGGAGGTGGATGCCGAAACTCTGGCCCTGATGACCCGGCAGGTGGAGGAGGGCCTGCTTGATCCGCTGTTGCCCGCGGAGGCCTGGCCGGCGCTGGCCGAAGGCCTGATGGGGCCGTTCCGTCTCGGATGCTGGGGGTGTTGCGCGCCTGTGGCGCCCTTGGCCGGCTGTTGCCGGAGCTGGAAGCCCTGTTCGGGGTGCCCCAGAGCGCCGATGATCCACCCAGCGTGGATCTGGGGGAGCACGTGCTGCGCTGTGTTGATGAAGCGGCCCGCCAGCAGGCGCCGCTGGCGGTGCGTTGCGCCCTGCTGCTGTGCCAGGTGGGCAAGGCGGACTCGCCGCCCGAGCATCTGCCCTTTCACTATCGCCACATGGAGCGTGGCCTGCCGCGCATCCTGGCCATTGGCGGGCGCTTCGGCCTGCCCGCCGAGTGCGTTGATCTGGCGGTTCTGGCGCTGCACGAGCTGGAGCGTGTCCATCGGGCCACCGAGATGCGGGCGGGCTCGCTGGTAGCCATGCTGGAGCGGGTCGATGCCTTTGCCCGCCCCGGGCGTTTCAATGATCTCTTGGCTGTGTGTGCCTGCGACTACCGCGCCTACCCCGGTCGAGCCAGCCGAAGCTACCCGAAGGCGGTGTTGCTCCAGCGCGCCGCGCAGGCCTGTGCGGGGCTTGGCGAGACGGACATCACCAGCGATGCCCTGCGGGAGGCCCGTGCCCTGGCGGTCGCCGACGCCCTGGGCTCGGCCCGCTGGGGCGATTAGCCCCGGGCTCTGACGGCACTCAGCATGTCGTGTACCTCGTGGGTCATGACTGCCAGATAGGCCAGCAGGCCCAGGTAGAGCAGGGCGTATTCGACGCGCTTGCCGGGGGCCGTGTCGTAGTAGCCGGGCGCCTCGCCACCCTCGCCCCGCAGGCCGCGCCAAAGGTGGGGCGCTGCCAGCAGCGCCACGAGGATCAGCATGGGGCTCGGGCGCCACAGGAACACGGCGATCAGCGCGGGAACGCCGAGCAGCCAGAACCTGCGTGACACCACGCCGGTCATGCGGCCGCCATCCAGGGGGGGAACGGGGATGAGGTTGAAAAGATTGAGAAAGAAGCCCGAGTAGCTGATGGCGAGCAGCAGGTCGCTGCCTTCCGAACGGGCGAGGAAATAGCACGCGAGGGATGCCAGCGTGCCGGCCAGGGGGCCGGCCATGGCCACGTAGGCTTCCGTCTCCGCGTTCATGGGTTGCTCTTTCAGGTCTATCCAGGCGCCAACGAAGGGGATGAAGGTGGGGGCGCCCACGGCGAGGCCGCGTTGGCGGGCGGCCACATAGTGGCCCATCTCATGGCAGAAGAGCAGCGCGATGAAGCCGGCTGCGTAGCGCCAGCCCCAGATCAAGGCGTAGACCCCCAGGGAGATCAGCATGGTGCCGCCGGTGGTCAGCAGCTTGCCGAACTTGGCTCCGCCCAGGAGCAGCAGGAGCAGCTTCACGCCGAGTCCTTGCGGCCGAGCAGCCGGCGCGCCGCGGCCCCGAGGCCGACCAGGGCCAGGGCGCCGATCTTCCAGAACTTCGCCAGAAAAACCCCGAGGGTGGCCAGCAGGCCGAGCTTCTTGGCAGCAATGCCGCCCACCAGCGCGGCGCGGCCCTACTCGGCCCCCGTGTCGGGGCGCTCGGTGAAATCGGCGTCGCGCGTGCCTTCGTTGAAGTCGTGCGCGGCCAGCAGGGCGCGGGCCGCAGGTGTCTCCTCTTCAACGCTGGCCGGGCTGGTGACGAGGTTCAGGGAAAAATAGCCCTCCCGGCCGAGCACATAGGTGTTGAAGTTGACGCCTTCGTCCGTGCCGTCCTGGTCCGATCTGCTGTGCACCGCTGCCGACCACACCAGGCGGTGGGTGGCGGCGTCGTAGTGGGGGGCTTCGATCCAGCCCAGCACTTTTACTTCAGGCAGCCCCAGTTCACGGCGGCGCTCGTTGTTGGCGTCGGTGCCGTCCTTGAGGTTTTGCAGCAGCGCGTCGGCGTTCCAGTCCTTGGCCTCCTCGTCCTTCACATAGCCTGAGGGCTCAAAGCGCACCGACACAAAGCCCTTGAGCTTGTCGCCCACCACAAGGCCATGAAAGCCCTGCCCCACCCGGTTGCCCTGGGCTTCCATCACGGCCGTGGCCTCGGCCTTGGGAATGAAACCAAAGCCTTCCGGCAGCCGGAGCTGGCCTTGCTCGCCCAGGGCGATGTCTTGCGGGCCCTTTTGCAGGGCGGCAAAGGCAGCTTCTGCGGTGGCTTTGATGCGGGCGCGGGGGTCGGGCGTGTCGGCGGCCAG
>JAEUNV010000484.1 GCA_016790385.1 Zoogloea sp. | reverse complement strand
AGCATCTGCTGGGCGTATTCCTCCCAGTCGGTGGCGCAGTGCAGGTAGCCCCCCGGCGCCAGGCGCGAAGCGATCAGCTTGACGAAGGGCCCCTGCACCAGGCGGCGCTTGTGGTGGCGCTTCTTGGGCCAGGGGTCGGGGAAGTAGATATGCACGCCCGCCAGGGAGGCCTCGGGGATCATGTCGCGCAGCACCTCCACCGCGTCGTGCTGGACGATGCGCAGGTTGGTGATGCCGCCCTCCTCGATCAGCTTGCACAAGCCACCCACGCCCGGCGCATGCACCTCGATGCCGACAAAGTCGTCACCCGGCCGCGCCTGGGCGATCTGGGCCGTGGCCTGCCCCATGCCAAAGCCGATCTCCACGATCTGCGGCGCCTTGCGGCCAAATACCTGGGCCAGGTCGATGGGCTCGGGGCGGAAATCGATGCCGACCCTGGGCATCATCTCGTCCAGAAAGCGGTGCTGCGCATCCGACATGCGCCCCTGGCGCAGCACGAAGCTGCGGATGGACTGGGAGGTCAGGCGGCCAGCCGGCTGCGCTTCATCGCCGGACACCGGCTGCACTTGTTCATCACTCATGGAAAATCCGTCAAACCAAAAAACACAGGGCGTCCGCGCCCCGATCAACTGCCGATCATGCCCGTGGTGGGCGAGCTCGGGCTGGCGGTGTAGAACTTGCGGGGCATGCGGCCCGCCAGGAAGGCCTCGCGGCCGGCTTCGACACCCTTCTTCATGGCACGGGCCATCAGCACCGGGTCCTTCGCCAGGGCGATGGCGGTGTTCATCAGCACCCCGTCACAGCCCAGCTCCATGGCGATGGCCGCATCCGAGGCCGTGCCAACGCCCGCGTCCAGCAGCACCGGCACCTTCACCGCATCCCGCACCAGTTGCACGTTCCAGGGGTTGAGCACGCCCATGCCGGAGCCGATGAGGCTCGCCAGGGGCATCACCGCCACACAGCCGATGTCCTCCAGCATCTTCGCCTGAATGGGGTCGTCGGAGCAGTACACCATCACCTCGAAGCCCTCCTTCACCAGCGTCCCGGCGGCCTTGAGGGTCTCCGGCATATTGGGGAAGAGGGTGTGCGGATCGCCCAGCACCTCCAGCTTCACCAGCTTGTGGTCGTCCAGCAGCTCCCGCGCCAGGCGCAGGGTGCGCACCGCGTCATCGGCCGAATAACAGCCCGCGGTGTTGGGCAGGTAGGTGAACTCGGACGGGGGCAGCGCATCCAGCAGGCTGGGCGCGTTCGGATCCTGCCCGATGTTGGTCCGGCGGATCGCCACGGTGACGATCTGCGCCCCGCTGGCCAGCACCGCCTCGCGGGTCTCGGTGAAATCCTTGTACTTTCCGGTGCCCACCAGCAGCCGGGAGGAATAGGCCTTGCCTGCAATCGTCAGCAAATCGTCCATCGAAGCGCCAGTCTGAATATGAGGGAAAGAATGAAGGGGCCGCCCGCCGCCCCGAAAACCCCGTTGCGGAGTTTAACCGCCACCTACCGCGACGACGATCTCGAGGGTGTCGCCCTCGGCGAGCAGCGTTGCAGCGTGCAAGCCCCTGGGCACGATCTCGCCATTGCGCTCCACCGCCAGCCGCTTGCCGGTGAGGCCCATCTGGTCAAGCAGGCCCGCCACGGAGACAGGCCCCGCAAGGGCGCGGGCCTCGCCATTGACGGTGACGGAAAGGGATGCGGAAGAAGTGGCTTGGGCAGACATGGCGCGAGTTTACCACGCCCACCGGTTGCCCTCTGCCTCCGCCCTGCGTACAATCCCGGCTCTCCGAGCGGGCGTCGTATAATGGTAATACCCTAGCTTCCCAAGCTAGAGCCGTGGGTTCGATTCCCATCGCCCGCTCCACCGGATTCCGGCAGGTCGTTGATCTGCGAGCAAAAAGGCCAACCTTAGCGGGTTGGCCTTTTTGTTGTCTGGTCGATATCTGGTCAGAGGTGGATCGGGTCCGATCAAACAGCATCAAGCCAGAGATGGCTCGTTCGAGAGCCTGCCCGCAGCACGGGAGACCATTGCGGCAGCAAGACTGAGCAGGAAAGTGGCATCAGACCGGCTGAAACAGTGCTCACTTCCACCGTTGTCATCGACATGGTGAGCCAAGTGAGTGTACTGCCGGACAGCCTCTTCGATGATGTAGGCCCGCTCCATCCCGTCCAGGTTACTGGCATTGCCTTGCTTCCACTTCCTGAAAGCAGCCTGCGCGTTTTCCTTGTCACCGCGGGCAGCCTGGGAGCTTTCGATAGCTTTCCTGCATTTAGCGACAACATCGTCGTACCGGCCTTCCAGCAAATCCCGATGAGCCTTGCGGATGAGCCCGCAGGCCTCACTCAGAATGCCATTCTCAGCGCCGGAAGGCAGTTCGATGCCAACGACCAGAATCTCAGCCAGACCAAGCTCCTGGACGATTCGGCTCCAGTCACTGAGCTTCACATCAACGAAGATCTGATCACGGACAGGCCATGAACCATTGAAACCCGAAGCCTCTCCGTCAATCGTCAGGTGGAAGCGCAGATCACCCCCGCTACGGACCTTCTCCAGGGCGAAAAGCTGATCGGCGCTGAGATTTAGGACAAACGCCGAGGCGGCCATGAAGGAATGGGGCTTAGGCTCGATGGTCAGCGGTATCTCTGGGAGTGCGTAACCCAGCAGCTCTGGCGCCCCTCGCCCAATACTCGCAGCTACTGTGGCACGGAGACTCGACACTCGCCCCTGCTTCTCGGCAGGCCAGTTGGGTACCTGGAAGGTGATGCTGAACACGAGTTGGTAGATGCCAAGGCCCTTTCGACCCGTAACGCCGCTGGGCATCAGGTCGGCTATGACATACGTCCCGTAGGTCAGACTCATGCGGCCACCTGCTCGACCAGCGCTGCGGACAGGGCGCGCTGGATGTCCTTCCGGTGGCTCAGCCGGGCCCGGAGGTCAGCGCAGAGGCGGCGCAGTTCTTCGACCCGGGCAATGATGCGTGCTTGCTCGGCAAGAGGTGGAATGGGAAACACGCAGCTCTTCAACTGAGTCATATTGATAGAGGCTAAATTGGTCGTCTGCTTGGCAGAAGATGCAAAGTAGGCACGTGCATACGTGGAGTTCAAGTACAACTCAGCCCACAAAGGTTGCCACTCGTCGAATACGCGCCGCACCTTGAACACATGGTTCTGATGCAGGCAGGTGGGCAATTCATTACGCCAGATGCAAGTCCGACCAACCTTGTCCCAATCCCCCCCTTCCGTCATTAACAGATCCCCGGTGCGAAGTTGGAAGCGCTCAAGCTCGAACGCGTCAATCACCACTTCCTTCACATCTTGCAGGACTAACTTCCAACGCTGCACATTGGCAACCCGGAGGTACGGCAAGGAGACAGGTGATTTCAACGGTGTTTTGCGGCCTAAAGTGACCCCACTGGAAATATCGGTAACCTCTCCAAGCCGCCCCCACCCCCAACCGTTAGGTAACTCAAACGGTGTCTCGTCTTCGTTGATGGACGCCAGTGACTTATCCCGCTTGATCTTGCCGGCGGCGATGAGCCGGTCCTTCTCGCTGCGGATGCGTTCCAGTAGATGGCTGGCAGGTTCATCGGCGGGGTCCTGGGGCACCAGCAGGCCACGTACGGCCAGTTGCAGGACGGTCTGCTCCAGGACATCCACGGCTTCCGGCCGGTCCAGCAGCAGATCGAAGTGGGCAGCGACGCGCTGCCAGCGTTCAGCCAGTTCATGGGGGGACTCGGCGCTGATGAGGGAGTCGAACAGGGTCGCCACCAAGCGGCGATGCTGCTCCGCCTCCAGCCGGCCCTTCTCCTCCAGAAGGTCGCAGAACGTCATCAGCTCTTTCACCTTGGCGACGATGCGGGCTTGCTCGGGAAGAGGCGGGACCGGGATCAAGAACTGGCCGAGCTTTCCAATGCTCAAGCCCTCTCTTGAAACACCAACCTGAACGTCCATAACCGTTTGCTGAACATGGGCGGAGACAAGAACCAGATGCAAGTATGACGTGACCGCTGCCATCACAGGTCGGATGATGGTCACGTGTTGGCTTACGTTCGCCTCATCGAAATCACCAGGCACAACAGCACATCGCCCGATAGAGGCCCCCGTAATGTTGAATAGGATGTCCCCAGGAGTGACCGCCGTCCCAGACATCCTAGAGTGAGTTTCTGCCTTGATATACGCAACATCACTCAAGCGCAGTCCATCGTTCCACACATTTTGCGACCGCAAGAATTTGACTCCGGAGGGCACATAGACTTCCTTGCCGCCTAGAGGGGTACTCCCCGCTCCGATTTTGGAAAGGAGTTGATTCAACTTCACCCACGCCCACCCATCAGGCAAGTTAAACGGCTGTTCCTCCTCCGTAATCACGGACAACGGCGTATCCCGCTTGATCGTGCCTTCGGCAATCAGCTTGTCCTTCTGGGTCCGGATACGCTCCAACAACGCGCTCGCCGGTTCATCCGCCATGTCCTGGGGCACCAGCATGCCGCGCACGGCCAAGGACAGGATCAGCTCCCGCAGGCGAGCCACACCCTGCGGCGCGCCGGCCAGCAGGTCGAAATGGCGCACCAGCGGCGGCATTAGCTGGGTGAGGTAGTCCCGGGACGCGTCCGCCACCTGCGGCGCGTTCATGCGTCCCCCGCCAGGGCATGGGCCAGCACCGACTTCAACTGATCCCGCAGCCCCCGAGCCTCGCCGGTCAGACGGGCGTACTCAGCCAGCAGATGGTCCGGATCGTGGCTGATCTCTTCAGCACGGTGCGGGTTCTTGATGTCGAGGTTGAAGCCGCTGGCCTTGATCGTGTCGATGCTGACCTTCCAGGCGAACTCGTTCTCCACCCGGTCCTTGAAGCCGTCGGCCTCGCTGCCCCACCAGGCCTTCTCCACGTCGAATTCCTCGATGCGGATGGGCTTGGTCTTGGAGTAGCTCTTGTAGCCGGCCGGATAAGGGTGCTCGTAGTACCAGACCTCGCGGGTCGGCGTGCCCTTGGTGAAGAAGAGCAGGTTGGTCTTGATGCCGGTGTAGGGCGAGAAGACGCCGTTGGGCAGGCGCACGATGGTGTGCAGGTTGCACTCGGTCAGCAGGCGCTCCTTGATGCGGCTCTTCACGCCCTCGCCGAAGAGGGTCCCGTCCGGCAGCACCACGGCGGCGCGGCCGTTGTGCTTGAGGAGTTCCACGATCAACACGAGGAACAGGTCGGCGGTTTCCTTGGTGCGCACGTCCGCCGGGAAGTTGGCCTCGATGCCCGGCTCCTCGGTGCCGCCGAAGGGCGGGTTGGTGAGGATAGCATCGACCTGGTCGCGCGGGCCGTAATCAATCAGCGGCCGGGTCAGGGTGTTGTCGTGGCGGATCTGGCTGGGGATCTCGATGCCGTGCAGCAGCATGTTGGTGACGCACAGCAGGTGCGGCATCTGCTTCTTCTCGACGCCGTGAATGGCGTTCTGCAGGACAGCCTCATCGGCCACGTTCTTGACCTGACCGCGCAGGTGTTCCAGCGCGCAGGACAGGAAGCCGCCGGTACCGCAGGCCGGGTCGAGCACCTTCTCGCCCAGGCGCGGATTAACCTGATCGACCATGAACTGCGTGACGGCGCGCGGGGTGTAGAACTCCCCGGCGTTGCCGGCGCTCTGCAGGTCCTTGAGGATCCGCTCGTAGAGATCGTTGAAGAGGTGGCGTTCCTGCTGGTTGTTGAAGTCGATCTCGTTGATGCGGTTGATGACCTGGCGCAGCAGTTGGCCCGACTTCATGTAGTTGAAGGCGTCTTCAAACACCTGGCGCACGACGAAACCGCGGGGATTGCCCTGCGGGTCGGCCGTCAAACCCTTGAGGCGCGTGAAGAGCGTGTTGTTCACGAAGTCCAGCAGCTCGTCGCCGGTGATGCCCTCAGCGTCCGCCGCCCAGGCACGCCAGCGCAGAGAGTCCGGCAGGGGCGACTGGTAGTCGTCCCGCATCAGCTCAAGTTCGGTTTCCTGGTCATCGAAAATCTTCAGGAACAGGAGCCAGGTGAGCTGCGAGATGCGCTGGGCGTCGCCATCGACGCCCGCGTCCTGACGCATGATGTCCTGGATGGATTTGATGAAGGTGGTGCTGAGGGACATAAGCTGTTTTCGCGTAGACGGAAGCGGGCGGGATTCTACTGCCCCAACAAGGCTTGGGCGGAGGGATGCAGGGCTGGCATGTAATCGTGCCTGAGCACCTCGACGACGGACCTGGGGGTCAGGACCTCGACCATCAGCCCGGCGGGGGCTGACCGAGCATCCAGGTAGCCCTCGGCCGACCAGCGCAGCAAGCGAGCACCAAAGAGGAGATAACTTGCCCCATCACCCGCCACAAACGTGCCATCCGGCAAGTCATCAAGGGCGGCAACGTAGGTCAGCTTGGTGCCGTCGGGGGCTCGGCGCTCGGCGTGTAGCTGCTTGTCCATGATCTGGACATCGCCAGCAGGAAGGCCTTGCCCGACGAACCACTTAACCTTGAACTCCCCGTAGCGCTTGTTCTGGCAGGTGTAACAGGGACGATGCCCTGCCGCGAGGGCGGTCGCCTCGTCGAGAAAGAAGAGCTCGGTATAGCTACCGTCCGCCATGAGCTCCCGACGGGGAAAGCCCTTGAATTTCAGCAAGCAGGTGACCCAGTTGGTGGTCTTACTGGTTCGGATGAGCTGCTTCTCCGCGTTGTGCAGGCACCCGCGGTTACCCATGAGGGTGCCGGCCTTGCTGGCCGAGAAAATGATATCGCCACGAGGCGTTACGCGGTTCTGATAGGGCATGAGTTCTTCTTCTGGAGGGGAAAGACTAGCTCGCGTACAGGCAGCGCTCCAGCTCCCGCACGGCGGCCAGGTACCGGGTTTTCCCGCCGAAGGCCTTGATTATCTCAACCGGCGAACCGAACTGGTCGAGCGGCGCCACCTTCAACACTTCCATCTGCTCGATGTTGGCGACGCCCTCGTCGGCGTATTTATCCAGGAGCACCTCCAGCACCTTGCGGGCCGTGGCGCCATAAGTGGTGAAGTAGTCGCGCTTCTTCACTTGGTCGGCGCGCTCGCGCCGGGTCAGCGGCTTCTTACCGAAAGCGACGTGGCAGATAAGGTCGAAGGGGTCGAGGTCTTTGCCCGCCTCCCTGGCCAACTCGTCGAACAGAACGCCTTGCTCTTCGAGCTCCGCGATGATCGCAGCCTTCTTCTCAGTGTCGTTCCAGGTGGCCAGGAAGGTGTCGAGGGAGTCAAAGCGTTTGCCAATCTGGATGCGGCTGTAATCCTTGAGGGATTCGGTGACGAGCTTGCCGTCGGGGCCGTAATACTGGACGCGCTCATTGAGCACATACACCGGCACATCGTTGATGATGTACTTGACCCGCCCGCCGCCGGGCGGGTCTTCGACGACCTCACCACCCGGCGGCAGCTCCGGCGGCGTGTCGTCCGCGCCAGGATCGTCCTCGGGCGGCACGACCGGCTGTTCCGGTTTGGGCTCGAAGATCACCACGGGATCGCCGTCGAAAGCCGGGTTGGCGAACAACTCGGTGGCCTTCTTGAAGTCCAGGATGGTGAACCAGAGCTTGTCGTAGTCCTCGTCGATGCGCGTGCCGCGACCGATGATCTGCTTGAACTCGGTCATGGACTTGATACTGCGGTCCAGCACCACCAGCTTGCAGGTCTTGGCATCCACACCCGTCGTCATCAGCCGTGAGGTGCAGGCGATGACGGGCAGCGCCTTCTTCGGGTTGATGAAGTTGTCCAGTTCCAGCTTGCCTTCCTCGTTGTCGCCGGTGATCTGCATGCAGTACTTGGGATGCTGCGTCGCCAGGTCGGGATTGGCGTTGATGAGGGCCTGGCGCATGCGTGCCGCGTGGTCGATGTCCTCGCAGAAGACGATGGTCTTGGCCCACCGGTCCGTGGCCTTGAGGAATTCGGTGATGCGCGTCGCCACCGCCAGGTCCCGCTGCGTCAGCACCAGGGTACGGTTCATGTCCGCGGCGTTGTAGATGCGGTCCTCCACCAGTTGGCCCTTGGCATCCACCTTACCCTTCACCGGCCGCCAGCCCAGATCCTTGTCCAGATCAACGCGGATGACCTTGTAGGGGGCCAGGAAGCCGTCCTCGATACCCTGCCGGAGGGAATAGGTGAAGACCGGCTCACCGAAGTAGGTGGTACTGGAAACCGCCTCAGTCTCCTTGGGCGTGGCGGTCAGCCCCAGGTGGATGGCGGAGCCGAAGTAGTCGAGGATGTCCCGCCAGGCCGAATCCTCGGCGGCGCTACCGCGGTGACACTCGTCGATGACAATCAGGTCGAAGAAGTCCGGACTGAACTGCTTGTAGATGTTCTGCACTTCCTCCGTGCCGGTGACCGCCTGGTACAGCGACAGGTAGATCTCGAAGGACTTGTCCACTTCACGGTTGCCGATCTTGGTCATGGCACCGCCGAAGGGCTTGAAGTCGTTGCTCTTGGTCTGGTCGATGAGGATATTACGGTCCGCCAGGAAGAGGATGCGCTTGGCGGCGCGCGCCTTCCAAAGGCGCCAGATGATCTGGAAGGCGGTAAAGGTCTTGCCCGTACCCGTAGCCATGACCAGCAGGACGCGCCGTTGCCCGCGGGAAACCGCCTCCACCGCACGATTGACCGCCGTCAGTTGGTAGTAGCGGGCCGGCTTGCCGATCGTGTAATAGTCCTGGGCATAGACGGCCTCGGCGCTCTCCGGAATACCCTTCCAGGCCAGGTAGCGCTGCCACAGGACATCCGGCGAGGGGAAATCGGCCAAGCCGATCTCGCTTTCCACCTCAACCCCACCACCGCTGCGGTCATGGAAGATGAAGCCGTCGCCGTTGCTGGCGAAAGCAAAGGGTACGTCCAACATGTCCGCGTAGGCCAACGCCTGCTGCATGCCGTCCCGGACCGTGTGCTTCGGGTCCTTGGCCTCGATGACAGCCAGTGGGATTCCGGGCTTGAAGTAGAGAACATAGTCAGCGCGGCGAATAGTCTTCAGATCCCGCTTGCCCTTATTACCGCGCACCACCACCCGACCGCTGGTGAGGTTCACCTCTTCCCGGTACTGGCTTTCCCGGTCCCAGCCGGCTGCTTCAATGGCAGGCGAGATGATCTTGGTGCAGACGTCACGTTCGGAATATTGGGTCATGGTCTTGCCGGCGGGCGGCATGAATGCCGAAGGGATCATCGAATATGAGGCGTGACTGTAACGCGCCACACCCGCCCACACCAACATGCATCAGGTCTGACGATGAAAAGCGCGAAGGCTTCATTGCACTCTTCATTCGCAGCGTATCCATACTCACACACCAGCGAGCCAAGCTCATGGCCCCCCACGACATGTCACACTCAGCACAGGTCCTTTGATCCTGTGCCGGGCTTGGGGAAGAAAGGCGGGGACACGTGCCTGAACGTGATGAAAATAGATGAGCATGAGCTCCAACTTTCACCGCTATACACCCCTACGGCGCAACCTGGAGCCCTACCCACCGGCCCCTCCCGTGGCGGCCAGCAACTCCTCCAACTCCGCCCCTGGAAACTCCCCCTGCAGCCGCTCAAACAGCGCCATGACGTCCTCGGTGCGCGGCACGCAGCCCAGCACCACCTTCTGCGCCTTGGCGCTGCGAGGCTCAGACACCTTGGTCGGATACCCCAGATCTGTCAGCCACCGGGCCAGCGCCGGGTAGCTGTAGGTCTTGGTCAAGAGGGTGTCGCAAAACCCCCGTCTTCACGCGCGTAGGCTACGATCGTCCCGATAACGACGACATCGGGACCGTCATGGGCCAGAACAGAATCAAACGCCGCGTCACGCGCATCCAGCGGGGAACCCAGTTGGGCTTCGATGGGTTCGAGGTGGCGCCGGGGTTTGTGCCGC
>JAEUNV010000472.1 GCA_016790385.1 Zoogloea sp. | reverse complement strand
ACCGAAGTCGAAATGAAGGAAAAGAAGGCCCGCGTGGAAGACGCGCTGCACGCCACCCGTGCCGCCGTTGAAGAAGGCATCGTCCCCGGCGGCGGCGTGGCCCTGCTGCGTGCCCGTGCCAACCTCGGCGGCCTGAAGGGTGACAACCACGACCAGGACGCCGGCATCAAGATCGTGCTGCGCGCCATGGAACAGCCCCTGCGTGAAATCGTTGCCAACGCTGGCGCCGAAGCTTCCGTGGTGGTGAACAAGGTTACCGAAGGCTCCGGCAACTTCGGCTACAACGCCGCCACCGACGTGTACGGCGACATGGTCGAAATGGGCGTGCTGGACCCCACCAAGGTGACCCGCACCGCGCTGCAAAACGCCGCCTCCGTGGCCGGCCTGATGCTGACCACCGACTGCATGGTTGCCGAACTGGCTGAAGACAAGCCGGCTGGCGGCATGCCCGACATGGGCGGCATGGGTGGTATGGGCGGCATGGGCGGCATGGGGATGTAATCTCCCGCCGGACCGCGTTGTCCCCGAAAAACCCCGCTTCGGCGGGGTTTTTCTTTTGCTGCGCCGCCCGGTGATGCTGCTCATGCCCGGGGAGTACTCGCCAAGGCGGGCGTTTCGGTTTATAACTTCCGCACATACCAATAAAGCAGTACGCGGGAGGGGATAAATGATCAAGGCGACCTTGACTGGGCAGCGCCTCGTAGCGTTGTTTCTGTTGGGCTGGGTGGTGGTCAATTATCCGGTCCTGTCAGTGTTCGATTCCCCGCGGTCCTGGCTCGGCATTCCTTTCCTCTATCTTTACGTCTTCGGCGTGTGGGCGGCAGTGATCGCCCTGATGGCCTGGATCATCGAGCGCTGAGGGCTGCCATGACGCGCAGCCGCCATTTCGCGGACGGAATGTGACCATGACCAGCAGCGTCATCGTCGCCATCTCCTTCCTGTATCTCGCCCTGCTCTTCGCGGTGGCCTACGTGGGCGACAAGCGCGCCGACGCGGGCCGCTCAATCATCGCCAATCCCACCATCTACGCCCTGTCCCTGGCGGTGTATTGCACCACCTGGACCTACTACGGCAGCGTGGGCAGGGCGGCCTCGTCGGGTCTGGGCTTCGTGCCGATCTTTCTCGGGCCGACCCTGGTGGTGGCCCTGTGGTGGTTCGTGATGCTGAAGATGGTGCGCATTGGCAAGGCGCACCGCATCACCTCCATCGCCGATTTCATCGCCTCCCGTTATGGCAAGAGCCACCTTCTGGGCGGGCTGGTCACGGTGATCGCGGTACTCGGGGTGATCCCCTACATCGCCTTGCAGCTCAAGGCGGTGTCGAGCAGTTACGCCATCCTCATCCACTATCCCGAGATCATCATGCCCGCCAAGGCCGGCACGGTATCGTGGATGGCCGACACGACGCTCTACATTGCGCTGATCATGGCGGCCTTCACCATTCTCTTCGGCACCCGTCACCTGGATGCAACTGAGCGCCACGAGGGCATGGTGGCCGCGGTGGCCTTCGAGTCGGTGGTGAAGCTGGTGATCTTCATGGCGGTGGGGGTGTTCGTCACCTTCGGGCTCTTCGACGGTTTCGGGGATCTATTCTCCCGGGCGGCCCTGGAGCCCCGGCTGAGGGAGCTGATGACCATGAACGCGGGGGGCAACTCCTATGGCAACTGGTTCGCTCTGACGCTGCTGTCGATGCTGGCGGTGATGTTTCTGCCGCGGCAGTTTCAGGTGGCCGTGGTGGAGAACGTCAATGAGAACCACCTGCGCCGGGCCATCTGGCTGTTTCCCCTGTACCTGCTGCTGATCAACATCTTCGTACTGCCCATCGCCCTGGGCGGGCTGATGCATTTTGCCGGGCAGGATGTGGATGCCGACACTTTTGTTCTCACCCTGCCGATGGCCCAGGGGTATGGCTGGCTGGCCCTGCTTGCCTTCATCGGCGGTCTGTCGGCCGCCACCGGCATGGTCATCGTGGAAACCATCGCCCTGTCCACCATGGTCTGCAACGATCTGGTGATGCCCGTGCTGCTCCGCTACCGCTGGCTCGCCTTGCAGGGCAGGGAGGATCTGTCGGGCTTGTTGCTGGGCATCCGTCGCAGCGCGATCATCTTCATCCTGCTCCTGGGGTATCTGTATTTCCGCCTGGCAGGCGACGCCCATGCGCTGGTGAGCATCGGGCTGATCAGTTTTGCCGCGGTGGCGCAGTTTGCGCCGGCGATCATCGGCGGGATGTACTGGCGCGGCGGCACCCGGGCGGGAGCCCTGGCCGGCCTGACGAGTGGCTTTGCGGTGTGGCTGTACACGCTGCTGTTGCCCTCGTTCGCCAAGTCGGGCTGGCTGCCAATCGAGTTCCTGCAAGGGGGCTTCGCGGGGCTGGAAGTCCTGCGCCCCCAGGAGCTCTTCGGCATGAAGGGGCTCGACCCGATTGCCCACAGCCTTTACTGGAGCCTGCTCGCCAACCTGGGGGCCTACGTGTGTGTCTCCCTGATGCGCTCACCCAATGCCGTCGAGGCCGGGCAGGCAACCCTCTTCGTGGATGTGTTCAAGCAGAGCCAGCCGGCGGGCGGGGCTTTCTGGCGCGGGAGCGCACAGGTTGGCGATCTGCTGCCGCTGATCGGCCGCTTCATCGGGCCGGAAAGGGCGCGAAACGCGTTCAACGACTACGCGCGCCGCCGCGGTGCGGCGTCGGTGGAGGTGCTGCCTGCCGATGCGGGTTTGGTGCATTTTGCCGAAACCACCCTGGCGGGGGCCATTGGCAGCGCCTCGGCCCGGGTGATGGTGGCCTCGGTGGTGAAGGAAGAGCCCCTCGGCCTCGACGAGGTGATGAACATTCTCGACGAAGCCTCCCAGGTGCGCGCCTATTCAAAGCGGCTCGAACAGAAATCGCGGGAGCTGGAGGCCGCCACCGCCGAACTGCGCAGCGCTAACGAGCGGCTCAAGGAACTCGACCGCCTCAAGGATGATTTCATGTCGTCGGTGACCCACGAACTGCGCACACCGCTGACCTCGATCCGGGCCTTTTCCGAGATGCTGCTCGAAGATCCGCGCATCGATCTGGCCGAGCGCAAGCGCTTTCTGGGCATCATCGTCAGCGAGACGGAGCGCCTCACCCGGCTGGTGAATCAGGTGCTGGACATGGCCAAGATCGAATCCGGCCACGCCGACTGGCATAACGGCGAGGTGAGCCTGGTGGAGGTGATCGAGCAGGCGGCGGCGTCCACGAGTCAGCTGTTCAAGGACAAGGGGGTGGAGCTGGAGATGACGCTGCCCGAGGAAGCGCCAATCCTGCTCGCCGATCGCGACCGCCTGATCCAGGTGATGCTCAATCTGCTCTCCAACGCGGTCAAGTTTGTGGATGCCGGGCGCGGGCGGGTCTGGGTGACGCTTGCCAGGTGCAACGAAGGTTTGCGCGTGGACGTGCGGGACAACGGCCCTGGTCTGACCCCGGAAGAGCAACTTGTGGTGTTCGAGAAGTTCCGTCAGGGGGGCAACACCATGACCGACAAGCCCCAGGGCACCGGGCTGGGCCTGCCGATCAGCCGACAGATCGTCGAGCACTATGGCGGCAGGCTGTGGGTTGAAAGCGCAGCGGGGCAGGGGGCATGTTTTTCGTTTCTGATGCCTTGCGGCAAAACAACAGAAACGAAAGATGAGGCAGGATAAACTACAGGGCATCGCGCCCCGGGATGAGGTTCGCATGCTGCCGCTTCGACCGGGGTGGGGATGGGGAGGAGACTGAATGGCCAAAAAAATACTGATTGCCGACGACGAACAGAACATCGTCATTTCGCTTGAATTCCTGATGAAGCGCGAGGGCTTTGTCGTGTGCATCGCCCACGATGGCCAGGAGGCCCTCGACAAGGCGCGGGCCGAGGTGCCCGATCTCATCCTGCTTGACGTGATGATGCCGCGCAAGAACGGTTACGAGGTGTGCCAGGAGATCCGTGCCGAAGCGGCCCTCCAGGGCATGCGCATCCTGATGCTCACCGCCAAGGGCCGCGAAACCGAAGTCACCAAGGGCCTGGCAATGGGGGCGGATGCCTACATGACCAAGCCCTTTTCCACCAAGGAGCTGGTAACCAAGGTCAAGGCACTGCTGGACGCGCCGGCATGAGCGTCAAGTCCCGGCAGGTATTGGCGATCGTCGCCGCCTGCGCGCTGGTGGTGGGGGTCATGGCAGCGGCGGGTATCACGGTATGGCGTGACCTGGCCCCGGAAGAGCGCGACATCATCGAGCCCATCCTCAATCCGCGGCTGGGGCTCATCCTGATGATCACCCTGGTGGGCGCCGGTGCAGCCGCCGTCCTTATGAAGTCCTTTGTCCAGGCCAACCTGCTCGGCCCGTCGCTGCTTGCCGATGAGCTTGGCCTGATCGTGGGCACCGATCCGTCCCGGCGTCTCAAGCCGTCCGGCTCGCCCGAGCTGCAACGCATTGCCGAGTCGGTCAATGCCCTGGCAGACCAGCGGCGCAGCCTTCAGGAAGACGTGGAGGTGCGCATCCGCGAGGCCCGTCTGTCGGTTGAGGAAGAGCGCAACCGGCTTGCCGCGCTGATGTCCGAACTCAACCAGAGCGTGGTGGTGTGCAACCTCGATGGCCGCATCCTGCTTTACAACAGCCGGGCGCGCTTGCAGTTCCGTGCCCTCTCCGACGCCCCCACGGCGGCGGGCGGTGGCGAGATCATCGGCTTGGGGCGCTCCATCTACGCGGTCTTCGAGCGCAGCCTGATCGTGCACGCCCTGGAAAGCATCCAGGAGCGCATCCGTCGCCAGAGCTCCCAGCCGGTGGCCAACTTTGTCACCACCACCCGGGCCGGCCAGTTGCTGCGGGTGCAGATGGCGCCGGTGCTGTCGGCGGTGGAGGGCGAGGCGGAGAGCACGGTATCCGGCTTCGTGCTCATGCTCGACAACATCACCCGCAATTTCGAGGCCGAGACCCGTCGCGACCAGATGCTCCATTCCCTCACCGAGGGCAGCCGCTCGTCCCTGGCCAACCTGCGGGCCGCCGCCGAGATGCTGGAATACCCCGACCTGGACGCCGAGCTGAAGGAGCGCTTCCTGAGCGTGGTGCGCGACGAAGTGCAGGGCATGAGCGCCCGGCTCGACGAAAC
>JAEUNV010000471.1 GCA_016790385.1 Zoogloea sp. | reverse complement strand
GCAGATACCCAACTGGAGCTACGGCATCCAGGACGACAACCTGCAGAAGGTGGTGGATGAAGCCCGTGCCGCCGGCGCCCAGGCGGTGGTGGTGCTGTCCCACAACGGCATGGACGTGGACCTCAAGATGGCCAGCCGGGTACGCGGCGTGGACGCCATCCTGGGCGGCCACACCCACGACGGCGTACCCGCTCCGGTGATCGTCAAGAACGCCGGTGGCCAGACCCTGGTCACCAACGCCGGCTCCAATGGCAAATACCTGGGCGTGCTCGACCTGGAGGTAAAGGGCGGCAAGGTCACCGACTTCCGTTACAAGCTGCTGCCGGTTTTCGCCAACCTGATCCCCGCCGACCCGGCGATGGACGCACTCATCAAGAAGATGCGCGCTCCCTACGAGGGCAAGCTGGCCGAGAAGCTGGCCGTCAGCGAAGGCCTGCTGTACCGCCGTGGCAACTTCAACGGTTCCTGGGACCAGCTCATCCTCGATGCCCTGCTGGCCGAGAAGAATGCCGAGATCGCCTTCTCCCCGGGCTTCCGCTGGGGCACCAGCCTTCTGCCCGGCGACACCATCCGCATGGAGCACCTGCTCGACCAAACCGCCATCACCTACCCCTGGACCACGGTGACGATGATGACGGGCGAGCAGATCAAGACCGTGCTGGAGGATGTCTGCGACAACCTCTTCAACCCCGACCCCTACTACCAGCAGGGCGGCGATATGGTGCGGGTGGGCGGTCTCGAATACGCCTGCGACCCGATGGGCCGCATGGGCGGCCGCATTTCCGACATGCGTCTGGGTGGCAAACTGCTGGAGGCAGGCAAGACATACAAGGTCGCGGGCTGGGCGCCGGTATCGGAAGAGGCAGCCAAGGCGGGAGGTGAAGCCGTCTGGGATCTCGTTGCCCGATACCTCAAGGGCCAGAAGGTCATCCGCGCCCGCCCCCTCAATCTGCCCGTGCTCAAGGGCATGGCGGGCAACCCCGGCATGGCATGAGGAGAACGACAATGGCCCGCAGCAGACTCTCCCTCCCTCCCTGGCTGCGCGCCATTGTCGCCTTTGCCCTGATGGCAGCCGGCGGCCTGATGCTGACCGAGCCCGCCGTCGCCCAGACGCTCAAACCGGTCCGTGTCTCGGAGCATGCCTGGTATGTGCTCGGTGACCCTGGCATGGCCTCCGCGGCCAACCAGGGTTTCAACAGCAATGCCGGTTTCGTCGTCACCCGGGACAGCGTGATCGTCATTGACGCCCTTGGCACGCCCCCCCTGGGTGACGCGCTGTTGGCCGCCATCCGCCGGGTCAGCGACAAACCGGTGAAACGAGTCATCCTGACCCATTACCACGCCGACCACTTCTACGGTCTGGCCGCCTTCAAGGCACTTGGGGCCGAAGTGTGGGCCCATGAAGCCGGCCAGGAATACTTCGGCAGCGGCGAGGCGGCCGCTCGCCTGGAGCAGCGCCGGAAAGACCTGCTTCCCTGGGTGGACGAAAACACCCGCCTGATTCAGGCCGACCGATGGCTCAAGGGTGACACCCGCTTCGAAGAGGGCGGACTGCACTTTCGCATCAACATTCTCGGCCCGGCCCACGCCCCCGAAGACCTGGTACTGACCGTGGAAGAAGACGGCGTGGTGTTCTGCGGCGACATTCTGTTTGCCGGGCGCATTCCCTTTGTCGGCAATGCCGACAGCAAGCGCTGGCTGGCAGCCATCGACACCCTGGTGGCGCTCAAGCCCAAGGTGCTGGTCACCGGCCACGGCAGCCACTCCACCAACGCCGTCGCCGACCTCCGCCTGACCCGCGACTACCTGCTCTACCTGCGGGAGCAGATGGGCAAGGCAGTGGAAGAGATGGTGCCCTTTGAAGAAGCCTACGCCCGCACCGACTGGAGCCGCTACAGCAAGGTACCGGCCTTTGAGGCCGCCAACCGCATCAATGCCTATGGCAGTTACCTGACCCTCGAACGAGAATCCCTCGCCCGCTAAGCCCATGAAGTTCCTCGCGCGCCTGGCCCTCCTGGCCGGCCTGCTGCTGGCGGGCTGCACCGGCGCGCACGCCCGCGGCCCCCTCGAATCCAGCCTCCAGGATGCCGGGGGAAACCGGCCCGACCTGCTCTATGTGGTCCTGTTCAGCCTGCCCGACTGCCCCTACTGCGTGTCGGTCAGGGATGCCTATCTTCCCGCGCTCCTCGACGATCCGCGCTTTCGGGAGCGGCTACGCATCCGCGAGGTGAGCATCGGCAGTTCTCGCCTGCTCAAGGATTTCAACGGAGACCGGATCACCCATGCCGACCTCGCACGTCGCTACAAAGTGAAGTTCGCACCCACCGTGCTCTTCCTGGACAGTCATGGTCAGCCCCGGGCCGATGCGCTGCTGGGCGGCGACAGCGTGGGGCTGTACGGCGGTTATCTGGAGAATCGGGTCATGCGGGGGCTGGCCCAATGACCCGGACC
>JAEUNV010000469.1 GCA_016790385.1 Zoogloea sp. | reverse complement strand
GATCCATTCCTGATAGGGCTTGGCGGCGGCGAGGGAATCCTTGATTTCCTTGTCGTCGATGATGCGGCCCTGCTCCATGTCGATCAGGAACATCTTGCCCGGTTGCAGGCGCCACTTCTTGACGATCTTCTCGTCGGGAATGGGCAGCACGCCGGATTCGGAGGCCATGACCACGTAGTCGTCATCGGTAACGAAGTAGCGGGCAGGGCGCAGGCCGTTACGGTCAAGCGTTGCACCGATCTGGCGGCCATCGGTGAAGGCCACCGCGGCGGGGCCATCCCAGGGCTCCATCATGGCAGCGTGGTATTCGTAGAAGGCGCGCCGCTTCTGGTCCATGAGGGTGTGGGATTCCCAGGCCTCGGGAATCATCATCATCATGGCGTGGGCCAGGGAGTAGCCACTCATCACCAGCAGTTCGAGCGCGTTGTCGAAGGACGCCGAATCCGACTGCCCCGGGTAGATCAGGGGCCACAGCTTCTGCAAATCGTCGCCGAGCAGCGGGGAGTGGGTCCCCTTCTCACGGGCACGCATCCAGTTGTAATTGCCGCGCACGGTGTTGATTTCGCCGTTGTGGGCAATGTAACGGAACGGATGGGCGAGATGCCAGGTGGGGAAGGTGTTGGTGGAGAAGCGCTGATGCACCAGGGCAAGCGCGGAGACGCAGCGCGGATCCTGGAGGTCGAGATAATACTGGCCGACCTGATCGGCGAGCAGCAGACCCTTGTAGTTGATGGTCCGCGCCGACATCGAAGGCGTGTAGAACTCCTTGGAGTGCTTGAGCTTGAGGCTGCCAATGGCGTTGGCGGCGCGACGACGGATGACGTAGAGCTTGCGCTCCAGGGCTTCAGTAACCATCACGTCCGGGCCGCGCCCGATGAAGACCTGGCGGATCACCGGTTCCTTGGCCTTGACGGTGGGCGACATGGGCATGGCGGGGTCGGTGGGCACATCACGCCAACCGAGCACCACCTGGCCTTCAGCGCGGGCAGCACGCTCGATCTCGTCCTGGCAGGCGAGGCGCGAGGCATGTTCCTTTGGCAGGAAGACCATGCCCACGCCGTAGTCGCCGGCGGGCGGCAAGGTCACTCCCTGCTTGGCCATCTCCTCGCGGAAAAGCGTGTCCGGGATCTGGATCAGGATACCGGCGCCATCGCCCTGCAGCGGATCGGCGCCCACAGCACCCCGGTGATCCAGATTCTTCAGAATTTCGAGACCTTGATTGACGATCTCGTGAGTTCGGTTGCCCTTGATATGTGCAATGAAACCGACACCACAGGCGTCATGTTCGTTGGCTGGGTCGTAAAGACCTTGCTCCAGGGGAAGATCCATCTTGTTTTTCCTCGACACAACACACACCGGCTGCAGCATTTCAGCCGCACCGGACATTCAAACTGCGGAAAGTCGCCCCCGTCCGAACCGTGAAAAAGCCGGCGGATGCTGGCCAGCCGGCTACGCTCGATCCCGACGAGGAGACCGTTCAAACACATTGGGCGAGGATCGAATATACCGCCGCAGGCGCCCGCTCTTCAAGGAATTTTTGCGCTGCCGCATGGCAGAGCGGGCTTAATGGATCTCGCCGACGGCAAACAAGCGCCGGTGCTCACGCATCGCGTAGCGATCGGTCATTCCTGCAATGTAATCAGCTATGGCCCGCGGCTGATCGGCTTTGGCCATCAATTGGTATTGGGGGGGGAGCAGGCGGGGATCATTCATAAAGGCTTCGAAGAGATCCTGAATGATGCGTCGGGCCTTGTCGGTCATCCGCAAAACCTGATAGTGGTGGTACAGGTTGTCCCGCAGGAAGGTTTTCAGGACCCGTAGCTCGGGGAGGAGTTCGGCGCTGTAGGAAACGAGCCTTGGCGCCGCCCGAACATCATCGAGGGAGCCGACCCCCGCATCGGCAATGCTGCGGCGAGTCTGTTCTATCAGGTCAAGGGCCATCATGTTCACCATCCTCCGGATGGTTTCATGGATCAGCCGCCGCCCTCCGATGCCCGGATACGCGGCCTCCACCAATTGACGCTTGCGGGCAAATATCGGAACCGCCTCCAATTGCTCAAGGGAGATCAGGCCGGACCGCAAACCGTCATCCACGTCATGGTTGTTGTAGGCGATCTCGTCGGCCAGATTGGCCAACTGGGCTTCGAGGGAGGGCTGGCGACCTTCAAGGAAACGCCGTCCAATGTCGCCAAGCAACTCGGCATTCTTCGGCGAACAGTGCTTAAGTATCCCTTCCCGGGTCTCGTGCATGAGGTTGAGACCGTTGAATTCGGCATAGCTTTCCTCAAGGAGATCAACCGTCCGGAGAGACTGGAGATTGTGCTCGAAGCCGCCGAAGTCCTTCATGCAGGCGTTGAGCGCCTCCTGGCCGGCGTGACCGAAAGGGGTGTGCCCCAGGTCATGGGAAAGGGCCACGGCCTCGGCCAGGTCCTCGTTGAGTTGCAAGGCGCGGGCAATGGAGCGGGTGATCTGGGCAACTTCGATGCTGTGGGTCAGGCGGGTACGGAAGAGATCACCTTCGTGGTTTACGAAAACCTGGGTCTTGTATTCAAGCCGCCGAAACGCGGTGCAATGCACGATCCGGTCCCTATCGCGCTGGAACTCGCCGCGGGCGGTCGGCGGGGCCTCGGCGCGCTGACGCCCCCGGCTGTTGGCCTCGGTTACGGCGTAGGGCGCCAGTGGCGTCACGGCTTCAGCCAGGGCAAGCGCAGCATGCTTCAATGCTTTCGCGCATCTGGGCCGGCGTCGCCTCTGCACTGATCACCGCGCGGCCAACTCCCTTGAGAAGCACGAGCCGGAGGGTTCCGTCCGACACCTTTTTGTCATGGGACATGAGTTCCAGGTAGCGATCCGCGCCGAGCGCCGGGCCCCTCACCGGAAGCCCCGCCCTCTCGTGGATGATCCGCACCCGAGCCACTTCATCGTCAGTGAGCCAACCGAGCCTGCGAGACAGATCGGCGGCCATGATGGTGCCTGCGGCGACGGCCTCGCCATGCAGCCATTGGCCGTAACCGAGGCCGGTTTCGATGGCATGACCAAAGGTGTGACCCAGGTTGAGCGTTGCGCGCTCACCCTGCTCGGTTTCGTCCGCGGCGACGACTTCGGCTTTGTTGCGGCAGGACCGCTCAACTGCCTCTGCAAGAGTCTCGGGATCCCGCGTAAGCAGTAGGTCAAGATGAGCTTCGATCCATTCGAGAAAAGGCAGATCCCGGATCAGGCCATATTTGATGACCTCCGCAAGCCCTGCCTTGAGCTCCCGATCAGGCAGGGTATCGAGAACCGTCGTATCGGCCAGCACCAGCCTTGGCTGGTAGAAGGCGCCGATCATGTTTTTGCCGAGGGGGTGGTTGATGGCGGTCTTGCCCCCGACCGACGAATCCACCTGGGACAGGAGCGTGGTGGGAACCTGGATAAAGGGGACGCC
>JAEUNV010000463.1 GCA_016790385.1 Zoogloea sp. | reverse complement strand
GAACGCATTGATGAGATGCTCGCTGGAATTGTCTTCAAGGACGGCGTTCCAGGACCCATCGATGAAACCCAACAGCAGCCGCTCGCCGCCTGATCAACCTATGCCGAAAGCATCGCATACACCAGAATTGACTTTATCTCGTTCGTGAGAGTGTTTACGTTGAGCGGACGGATGCATGTCAGGAAAAGTGAAATACGGCAAATTAATGCCAAATTCGTGGTTGAATTTGACAATGGCTGACGGGATAATCAAAGAGTCTGACGCTTCGAATCAAGGGCCTCTGAATTTGGTCCGCATCGTTTTCCAGTTAGGCAAGTCCTTGGTGGGGCTCGGTTATTTCCCATCTGTGTGCCTTTGGTCGTGATCGTTGAGGCTGCTGCTTTCCGCTTCTTTATCGCCCAACGGTTCCGTAATGCGAGATCACTATTTTGCGCTTGCAGTCGTCGACTCAATGCGTACCGATGAATTTGCATGGGTGGTTTGATGAAAAAAGTCCTGGTCTTGACGCTGCTGTTCTCCTCGAGCGTGATGGCGCAGACACCGCCTCCGACTGTCCGGATCTGCGATGAGAATGGCTGTTCGGAACGCCCGCGCGATAGCGTTACCTTCAACCCTGCCGCCGCCGGTGATAGCGCAGCCGATCAGCGGGCAGCCAGGTTGATTGCCTTGGCCGAAAAGGAGCCCCGTGCAGCTTACGACCTCGGCTTGCGTTACTTCCGTGGCGACGGTGTGCGCCAGGACAGTTATCAGGCACTCAAGTGGATGCGCGATGCGGCCGAGCGCGGTTTCCTCAAGGCGCAGACCGCCGTTGGTCGTTTTTACCTGATGGGTCTGGAGGAGATGGGTTCGGATCCGGCAGAAGCCGAGAAGTGGCTTTCCATCGCAGCCGGACGTGGTGACAAAGAGGCGAGATCCCTGCTGGCTCAAGCGAGAAAGGCAAAGCAGAACGAGGTCGCCTACCGGCGTTGGGTGGATTCCCAGCGTGTCATCTGGAACAGCTACTGGATGGATCGCTACCAATATGAATGGCAGTGGCGCAATGGGGGCTGGTATGACTACCGCCCGTATGGCCCCCGTTACTGAATACCGCCAGGGCGGCTTGCCGCTGGTGCAACGTTGAATCGGAGCCGGTGAAGAAATCGGGATCTGCGCTTAGCGCTTCCTCCAGGCAGTTTGGCCGTGAAAGGCGCGCTTGCGCTGCGGTCATCGCAGGGGCGTAGCCTGACGGTGCGGTGGATTGATTCCCTGGCTCTCACCTTATGATCCATTTTCGAAGGATGAGTGCTGATGTTGAACACTAAACTTACCTCCATTGCTGGCGTGCTCGCCGCGTCGTTGACCTTGGGAGGCTGCGCCAACAATCCGCTGGCGGGTGGCTCCGTGAGTACCGGTTCGCCCGACGCCACCGCGGTGAGCGGTGCTGCGGGCGGTGGCACCAGCGCCGGCGCAAACGCCTCTCTCGAACGTTGCCCCGCTCCGCTGGGTACCCTGGCGGTGGACGATGGTCGTGGCAAGGAGTGGTATGCCAGCTTTGGAGCGGCTACCAAAGTGACCACCATCGAACCGTTGATCCGTCTGGCTGTTCAGCAATCCAACTGTTTTGTTATCACCTCGGTCGGCAATGCCCGAACCGAAAGCAAGCTTTCCGCGATCACCGACAAGCAGCGCAACTCGGGCGAGTTCCGTGCCGGCTCCAAGCAGCAGAAGGGCCAGCGCGTAGCGGCAGACTATTACATGGAGCCTTCGATCATCATCGACAACTCCTCCACCGGCCGGATGGCGGGTGCCGTGGGTGGCCTCCTTGGCGCTGGCGGCGCTTTGCTCGCGGCGGGCATGGAAAGCAAGGTCTCGGTCGTGACGATGACTCTGTTCGATATCCGTTCGGGCGTCCAGCTGGCCATCTCTGAAGGCAACGCCACTGCCACCAACTTTGGTGCGGCCCTGGGGGCATTCGGTCCTGGCGCTGCGGGTGGCCTTGGCGGTTTCTCCCAGACGCCTGAAGGCAAGGCTACCGTCGCAGCTTTCACCGACGCCTATAACAAGATGGTCATTGCGCTGCGCAACTACAAGGCGCAGGACGTAAAAGGCGGTCTCGGGCGAGGCGGACAGCTGAAGGTCAACTAAGGCCCATCGGGTGTCAGGAACGGTCACTCCGGTTTTCTGGATTTACATGTCAGAGGGTTTATGAAAATGACGCATTCATCGCTCCTTGGCAAACGTATCCTGGTCACCCATGCCGATGCCTTCATGGGGCCGGTACTGTGCGAGGTTCTTGCTCGCCACGGCGCCACAGTGATACCGAACACCGAGACCCTGCGCGAGCCGGA
>JAEUNV010000439.1 GCA_016790385.1 Zoogloea sp. | reverse complement strand
CGTTTTGTCGATCACGGCCTGGCGCAGGTCGTCGTTCCAGCTGCGGAGCCGGGTCTGGCTGTTGCGCAGGGCGAGCATGGTACGAACTCGGGGATCGAACTCGTGGCGATCGATGGGCTTGGTCAGAAAGTCGTTGGCACCGGCCCCCAGGCTTTGGTAGCGGATCTCCTTTTCGTGGGCCGCTGTGACCATCAGGATGGGTACGACCTCCGGTGGGTGAAACCTGCGCACCGCACTGATGAACTCGATGCCGTTGAGGTCCGGCATCATGTAATCGACGATGATCAGGTCGGGCTCGTGGCGCTCGCACCAGGCAAGGCCTTCCAGAGGTGAGGTGAAGCACACAATCTCGGTGCCGGCGGGTGTGAGCTTGCGGACCAGAGCCTGGATCAGGGTCAGGTTGAGGGGGGTGTCGTCAACGATGGCGATGGCCATGGGGGCTCCGTGGGGAGGGGCGCGGGTGCCTGTCCCGGTGACGTGGTGAATGTCAGATTATCGGCCCGGTTTCATCGAAGTTTAAGCTTGATGTCCGGGCTGTCGGGATCGCCATGGCATTCTTCCGGGGGCCGTCGAGGGGGGCGGTGCACGGTAGGACAAGGGTGAAGCAGGTGCCGGCGCCGGGAGCGCTCCTGACCTGGATCTGACCGCCCAGGGGGCAGGTGACCAGATTGTAGACAATATACAGCCCGAGTCCGCTGCCTCCTTTACCGAGGCGGGTGGTAAAGAACGGATCGAAGATGCGCTGAAGGCTGTCCTCGGCAATACCAACGCCATTGTCGGCTATGCGGATGCTCACGCTGTCCAGCTGGGCCTCGGTTGTGACCGAGATATGCCCGGGTTGTTGTTCCGGGAAGGCATGGGTGAGCGCGTTGCCGATCAGATTTGTGAGGATTTGCCCGAGCGCCCCCGGATAGCTGTCCATTGGAAGGGCTTCCGCAGGCGCGATGTCGAGGGTGCAATGGGCCCCCTTCAACATGGGGCCGAGGGTGACGGCAATCTCGCGGAGAACCTCGCCAAGTTCGAAGGGGCGGCGCTTTTCACTGCTCTGATCGACGGCAACCTGCTTGAAACTGCGCACCAGTTCCCGCGCACGCTGGAGGCTGCGCAGGAGGAGATCCCCTGCCTCGCGGGCGTCCTTCACATAGCTATCGAATTGGCTCCGGCGCAACTTGCCGGAGGCGAACTCCCCGGCCATCTCTTCGGTGCGGACGGCGAGGGTGGTGGCCACCATCACGCTGTTGCCAATGGGGGTATTGAGCTCGTGGGCTATGCCCGCCACGAGGGAGCCCAGGGCCGCCAGCTTCTCACGGCGCACCAGCTCGTCCCGGGCCTCGCCGAGGGTTTCAAGGGTGGCTTGCAACTCGGCCGTGCGATCAGCAACGCGTCGTTCGAGCCCCTCGTTGAGTTCCTCGATATGGCCCTGGATGCGTCGCAGCTCGGAAATGTCCACCAGCGACCACAGACCGCAGTCTTCGCCGTGGATGCGCAGGCGGCAGCCGGATACCAGACAGGTGGCGATCTCTTCGCGTCCCATGGGGCGGATGCGCACCTCGCGCTGGGCAACGACCTCGTTGCGGGCAATGCACGTGTAAAGATCGTCGTAGACCTCCGTGTCCACCCAGAAGCCCAGTTCGCCCGTGCTTCGAGTCAGGACGGCCTGGCGTTCGAGCCCGAAGAGGTTTTCCCAGGCGGGGTTGGCATCCACATGGGTGCGGTCGGCAAGCCGGGTGACCGACATGGCGACGGGGGCGGAGGCAAAGATTCCGGAAAACTTTGCCCGACTTTCGTACAGAGCCTCGTCGGCCGCCTTCTGCTCGGTCACGTCGCGAATGATGGCGATCAGGCAGGCATGATCCTCGATCACGATGCCCGAGGCGTTGAGCAGGCACCGGCGCCACTTGCCATCGCGAGTGCCGATGGTGCACGGAAAGTTGCGCACGGCGCCGTGTCGATGGATCTGCTCGACCACGCTGGCGCGTTCTTCCGGAAAGGGCCACAGGCCAAGATCGAGCGACCGTTTGCCGATGGCTTCGTCCCTCGACCAGCCCACCAGTTGGACAAAGGCCTGATTGACCTCCAGGAGAGTGCCATCGGCCAGTCGGCTGATGGTGACGTAGTCCGGGCTACAGTGGAAGGCGGCCGAGAACATGGCCTTCGAGATCCGTTGTGACTCGGTGGCTGCCTTTTCCGCCTGCTCGAGCCGTAGTTGTTCGCTGATGTCGCGAAATACGGTGAGAACGCAGGCGCGCTGGCCGATCTGAAGCAGGCACGCTCTGGCCAGGGTTTGGAGAACTTCCCCATCCTGTCGACGCAGGTTTATCCGCCGATTGTGGACAGACCGGCCCACGCGCAGGCTGCCGAGTAATCCGTCTTCGTCGTCCGCATCCGACCACATTCCAAAATCCTGGCCCCTGTGGCCGATGCACGCTTCGCGCTCATAGCCCAGGGTGGCGCTCCAATTGAGGTTCATGTCGATGAGGCGCGCATCCTCAAGATCGCTCAGGGTAACCAGATCGGGCAGGAAGCGAAAGACTTCCGAGAAACGTTCGTTGGCCTCATCCGCTGCCAGCGCTGACTGCATGCGTAGCCTCTGCTCATCATCCAGCGCACTTGCCAGGTCGGAGGCGAGTCGGCGGGCCAGAGTCAGTCGCCGCAGGGCGAAGCCCAGGGCGACGAGCAGGATGGCGACGAGGAGAGCCGGGATCAGGAGGGCTGACATCAGGGGGGCGCCCCTGCCTTCTGTCCGAGGGCACGCACAAGGCGGGCCATGGTGTCGAAGCCCATATCGAAAAAGTCTTGCAGCAAGGGGGCCAGGTGCCCGAGGGCCAGAAGCAGGACACCGAAGCCGACTGTCAGGGTAATGGGAAAACCAATGGCGAAGAGGTTGAGTTGGGGCGCGGCGCGGGTCAGGATACCCAGGGCGATGTTGGTGATGAGCAGGGCGGTGACCACCGGAAGGGCCATCAGCAAGCCGGCTGCGAAGATCATTGCTCCGGAGCGGACAAGGGCCATCCATCCTTCCTTGTGCAAGGGGGTGACACCAATGGGGAGCCATTCAAAGCTCTTTGCCAGGGTATCGAGCATCAGCAGGTGGCCATTGAGCGACAGGAAGACGAGGGTGGCAAGCAGGGTCAGGAATTCGGCCACCACGGCAGTCTGCCCGCCCGCCAGGGGGTCGAAGAAGGTGGCAAAGGAGAGCCCCATCTGAAGGCTGATGAGTTCGCCCATCAGATCGAGGGCGGCAAAGGCCACCCGCATCGCCAGACCCATGGCGATGCCGATCAGGGTTTGCTCAAAGAGAATCAACAGGCCGGGCCAGGAGTCGAGGGAGACCATCGGGATCGATGGAAAGGCCGGTGCAATACCGATGCCCACGGCCAGTCCAACGACCAGCTTGACGCGCCGGGGCAGGGAATTGTTGCCGAAGACTGGCCCGGCTCCGACCAGCCCCAATACCCGTGCTAGCGGAAACGCAAAGGCGGCCAGCCAGGCGTCGAGCTGGGCCGCGGTGACCGTCAGCATGAGGGTTCGCCTCAGCCGATCATCGCCGGGATGTTCTCGAACAGGCGTCGGATGAAGTCGGTCATCATCGTGATCATCCACGGGCCTGCCACCACCAGCGTGATGAAGGTGGCGATCAGTTTCGGCACGAAGGACAAGGTCTGCTCG
>JAEUNV010000411.1 GCA_016790385.1 Zoogloea sp. | reverse complement strand
GCCTCTTCGTCGGCCTGGGACAGGGGGCCGTGGAAGCTCTGGGTCAGGATCAGGCTGCCGTAGCGGTCCACGGTGAGGCCGGGGCGGCCTTCGACGGTGCCGTGGAACAGGCGGTAGGCGTCGGTCCCCTCGGCATGCAGTTGGGCGATCAGGCTGCGCCGGGCGTCGAGGGCGCCGCAGAGCAGGGCGATCAGGGAGTGGGAGTCGGGCATGGCACAGTGTGCTTTCTGGAGAACCGTTGAGGGATGTTGCTTACAGCCCGAAGAATTCGCGGATTTTCTTGCCCAGGGCGGCCACTTCGGAACCCTGGTTCGACAGGGAGGTGGGCTTGCCCTCGGCATGGCCTCTTTCAAGCGCCTGGAAGTGTTTGAGCCGCGTTTCGAGAATGGCCGAGATGCCTTCGGCCAGCTCAGGCCGGGCGCGGATGATGTGTTCAAAGCCCGCTTTGTCGAGACGATAGGCTTCCATGTCGGTGATGGCGACCACCGTGGCCCGCCGTGGGGCGCCGGTCATCAGGCCAAGCTCGCCAAACACGCTGCCCGGGCCGCGTTTCTCCAGCAGGCGCTGGGGTCCGCCGTCGGGGGGCTGCCACCAGGCTTCGGCTTCCCCGCTGACAATGATGTAGAGCCAGTGGGCGATGGCGCCCTGGCGGGTGACGATGTCGCCCCGCGCGAAGGGGGCGTTCACCAGGCGTCCGGCGAGTTCAAGCTGCTCGGCCTCGGAGAGGCGGGAGAAGAGGTCGATCTGGGAGATGGCCTGGAGGCGACGGTTGAGCTCGCGGGCCCGGACTTCGCCCCGGTGGGCTTCACCCTCCTGTACCAGGTGAATGGTCTGGTCGCTCACCGCCAGACGGATGCCTTCCCGCTGGAGGGCGGCAAGTAAATGGTGTCGGACCTCCGAGTCGGTGACGTCGTCCGGGCCGGGGTCGATCAGCCAGTAACGGAGCTGGTAACGGGCAAAGCCGGGGCCGAAGTCCATCAGCAGGCACGCGGGGGCTGGGTCTAGGCTGACGTTGGGGATGCGGGCGGTCTGGATGTCCTGCAATACCGCGCTGGTGACCCGCGCGGGTGGCACTGAGAGATCCACGTTGAAGGTGATGCCGCGCCGCTGCTGGGGTACCGCCTGGCGCTTGTTGCAGATCACCGCATAGCGGTTCTTCATCAGGTGGCTGTTGGGAATCACCACCCGTTCGCCGCTGCGGGTGACGATGGCAGTGTAGCGCCACTGGATGTCGCTGACCCGCCCACCGACATCACCCATCTGGATCCAGTCGCCGATCTCGAGGGAGTTGTCCATTTGCAGGGCCAGGCCCCCCAGGAGATTGCCCAGGGTGTCCTGCATGGAGATGGCGACCACCGCAGTGAGGACCGCCGAGGTGGCGAACAGGTGGGAAAACTCCACCCCGGCCAGGTTGAGGCGCAGGAAAGCCCAGGCCACATAACCGATGATCACCAGAATGTCGGCCAGGATGCCGGAGATGTGCACCCGCATGTGGGGCAGCACCACGTTGAAGAGGGCCAGGCCCAGGTAGCGGATCACCGCCAGGCCTTCACCGAACACGGCCATCTCCCGCAGCCAGCGCAAGGCGGCGGGTTGGAGCTGGCCAGCCAGAAGCCCGGCCAGCAGGTCGCCCATCAGGCAGGCGGCGAAGAACACGCCGGTATTCATCAGCGAGCGCCGCCAGGCCTGAAGAGGCCGCAGGATGAGGGCGGCGCCGACGACCATCAGGACAATCGCGAAAGGGGCTTCCGGGCTGAGGAAGGGTAGGGTCATGGCAGGGACGGGGATCGGTGGGCGGGCGTGATGACGCGCAGTATTACCCTTGACGGACAGCGCCCGCCCGACTGAAGGGGCGGGTGCCGGAGCTGCCGGAAGGGCCTCAGATCACGGCGCGCAGGCGCTCGGCCATGGCGTCCAGGGCCTCGCGCCCAGGGGAGCTGGCGGGCCAGAAAGGCAGCAGTTTGTCGTCGTTGAAGCGAGGCAGGACGTGGATGTGGAAATGGAAGACGGTCTGGCCGCCGGCCACTTCATTGGCCTGGAACAGGGTGATGCCATCGCAGCCGGTGGCGGCCTTGACCGCTCGGGCGACCCGGGTGGTGGCCTGGAAGACGGCCGCCGACAGGGTTTCATCCAGATCGTAGATGTTGGCCACGTGGGGCTTGACGATGACCAGGGCGTGGCCGGGGTGGGCCGCCACGATATTGAGGAAGGACAGGGTGTGGGCATCCTCGTGGATCTTCGAGGCGGGCAGTTCGCCGCGCACAATGCGGCAGAAAACGCAGTCATCCATGGGTCAGGTCTCCGTGTTGTAGTTGTCAGTTGCCTCTGGTGGCCAAGGCACGTCTCAGGTTGCGTTCGGTCTGCCAGCTGCGCCGCAGGGGGTCGGCATGGGCATGGAGGCGGCTCTCCTCGGGCGTCTGGGCATGAAAGCTCTCCAGGGTGCGCTGAAGGAGTTCCAGGTGCGGCAGCATGGTGCCAAAGAAGACGACGGTATCGTCCCGCTGGATGAGCAGGGTGGGAAAGTTCTCCACGTCGTAGTCGTCCACCAGATCGGCGTCGTCCTCCACGTCGATCCACAGGAAGCGTGCCGCGGGAAACTGCTCGGCGAGCGCATGAAAGCCCGACTGGTAGTCCCGGCAGGTGCCGCACCAGGCCGCGCAAAGGCAGGCGACAAGGAACTCAGGGTTGTCGTCGTTCATGGGGCGGGTGTGTCGCGGGGGGCGGTGGCAGGGAGGGGCGCGGACGTGTCGAGGGCGAGCCATTTGACCCATTGGCCGCAGGCGTTGCGCGGGCCTCGCCGGCTGCTGCCGTGCCAGGGGCCTTCCTGGCAGGGGCCGCGGTCATTGTCTTCGTCGTAGTCCACGGTGTCGGGCTCCTTGCCCGGTGTGCGCTCGCCCCCCCAGCGGTTGCAGCTGAGGCAGCGGCGGCGGTCGGCGGACTGGCTGGCCACGGCTCATGCACGGGTCTGGAGGTCGGTGGGCAGTACGGCGAGCTTGCGTACCTTGACGTCCACCTCCATGCCAATGAAGTCGCCGTCGTGGCCGGTGTAGCTGCCGGCAAGAGGGCTGGCCTGGGCCGGATCGCGCACATAGGCGACACGGATCAGGTGGTCGCCGCCGAACAGGCTGTTGGTGGGGTCGAAGGGCAGCCAGCCGGCGCCCGGCAGATAGATCTGTAGCCAGGCGTGGGTGGCGCCCGAGCCGATCATGCCCTCGGTGCCGCCATCGAGGGCCGGGTCGTAGAGGTAGCCGGATACGAAACGGGCGGCAAATCCCAGGCGGCGCACGACCTCCATCATGAACAGGGCGTAGTCGCGGCAGGTGCCGCTTTTCAGTTCCAGGGTCTGCAAGGGCGACTGGGTGCCTTCAACGTAGCGCGAGGTGTAGGAGAACTGTTCGCGGATGCCGGTGGCGATGTCGATAAGCAGTTCGCGGGTATTGCGGTGCTGACCTCGGGTGAGAAACCGGTCGGCCCACAGGCGCAGGTTGCCACCAGGGTCGGGGTAGCAGGGTTCGATGAAATTGCGCAGGTCGTAGCGCTCGGACACGCTGTATTCAAACGGGAAGACCTCCGCCGACGGTGCGAGCGGCAGCTCAATGTTGCGCACGCCCAGATGTTCGACCGCGACCCGGGCGACAAACTTAAGTTCGTCGGCCTGCCCGGGGATGTTGACGTAGGTGACCGAGTTGGAGAACACGTCGTGCACCCAGCGGATCTCGGCTTCAGGGCTTACGTCCAGGGTGCAGGTGAGCACGCGGATGTCGTGGCTGGTGCGCGGCAGGAACATCATTCGATGTTCGCCGAAACTGACCGGCTTGCGGTAGCGGTAGAGCGTGGTGTGCTCGACTTCGAGGATGACCGACATGGGTGCGCCTTCCGAAGGGGATCATCCCGATTATGGGGCAGAAACCCCGGTGTGCCTTCCCTTAACGTGTCGGACTCACTTGCGCAGGGGCGCCCGGAGCGCGTCGAAGCGTGCCGGGGCCACATATTGCAGCAGCTCCCGGCCCTTGCTGTCGAGCACGATGTCGAGCCCTTTGGCGGGGTAGAGCAGATGTTCCAGGTGCTCATTGACGCGGATGCGCTCGGCGGGCTGACCGAAGCGCTCGAGAATCACGCTCTCGTCCAGTTGGGCGCTGGGGATGAAGGCGATGCCGCGGATCGGTGCGGCCAGGGCGGCGGCCCGGTCGGCTTCGGCCAGGGTGGCCTTGCGGGTGGTGCTTTGCATGTACTCGGTCTTGGGGGCGCGCTCGCGCATGCCCTCGATGATTTCCTTGGGCAGATCGGCGGTGATGATCAGCTTGCCGGCGACAAAGCCGAGGGTGATGCTCTCGTAGTAACCCTCGGCGTTGCCGGTCTCCTGGGGTTCGGCAACGATGGCCAGCTGCATCTCGTTGCCGAAACGGGTCCGGGCGTCGGCCAGGGTGCTGCGGCCGAGGGTCAGGTCGAAGACCTTTGACTCGCCGCTGGGCAGGGTTTCGATCTGCCAGGGCAGGCCGGAAGTGGGCACGGCCTGGGGGTCGTAGTGGGTGAATTGCCAGACCACGGGCCCGATGAGGACAGCCAGGGCCAGAAGGATGATGCCGAGGGCGAATTTCATGGGTGGGGTCAGTGGGGGGCGTGGAAGCCCGCAGGCACCTTGGCGTGGAACACCACCGGGACGGCCGGGGTGTCGAGCACCGACTGGCGGATGCGGCCGATGACGTGCATCTCGCAGCGCTTGCAGTCGAACTTGAGGGTCAGCTTTTCCTTGCCATTGATCAGGGTCATCGGGTCGGGCTTGATGCCTTTCACTTCCTTCGGGCACAGGTTGAAGCTGTAACGCAGGCAGTGCTTGGTGATCATCAGGGAGGCGTCATCGGTGTGCTCATTGGCCTCGTAGGCGGCCTCGATGAGTTCGACGCCGTGGCGGTGATAGAAGTCCCGGGCCTTCTGGTTGAGCACATTGGCCAGGTAGCTGAGTTCGGTCTCGGGGTAGGGCACGGGCGGCTCAACGGCCGGGCGAGGTGCCAGACGTGGCAGGGCGGCCAGGCGGGCAGCTTCGAGTCTTTCCACCGCGTCCCGGCGCAGGGCGTTGATGGCGCCAGCGGGGAGGAACCACGCTGCGGACAGCTGCAAGTCGATGTGGCGGGCCTCGAATATCGTCGCGCCCAGTTTGCCCAGGCTGTCCTCCAGGCCGCCGAGGGCGCGTTCCGCATCCTTGGCGGGCTCCTTGGCGTGGAGCAGGTGGGCGCTGGCCGAGACGCCGGTTTCGTCGCTGAGGGTGAGGACGAAGCCGTCGGCGGTTTCGGCGAACAGCATGTCTATAGTGATGCGGCGTTCGGCGGATTTCTTTTCGAGCATGCGCTCGAATTCATGGTCGCGGTTGCGGAACAGGCCGCTGCCCGGGAAGAGATCGGTTGGCAGCGGTTCGGCGGTATGCACGCGGAAATCCTCGCCGATCTTCTCGGCGCGGTTCACCCGCAGGCCGACCAGCTCGCCCTTGCGATCGTAGAAACTGAGCCCGTCACCGTTGTGCAGCTCGACCGCGCTGGTGGTGTCGAAGTGGCGGCGTTGCTTGCCGTCCAGGCGGATCACGCTGCCCACCGGCTCGCCGACAAACTTGGGCGAATCGAAGGCGCCGATGTCGGCGGTCCGGCCGTTCACGAAGTAGTCGGTGGCGCCCCGGTTGAAGGTCTTGTCGGCCAGGGGCTGGAACAGGAAGGTGCTGCGACCGGCGGAGGTCCGCGAGTACTCGGGCGCGTCTTCCATGATGCCGTCAAGGATCAGGCGGTAGTGGGCGGTGATGTTCTTGACGTAGGCCATGTCCTTGTAACGGCCTTCGATCTTGAAGCTGCTGATGCCCGCGTCGGCCAGGGCGCGGATGTTGGCGCTCTGGTTGTTGTCCTTCATGGACAGCAGGTGCTGGTTGCTGGCCACCAGGTTGCCGTCCTTGTCCGACAGGTCGTAGGGCAGGCGGCAGGCCTGGGAGCACTCGCCGCGGTTGGCGCTGCGCCCGGTGTGGGCGTGGCTGATGTAGCACTGCCCCGAGAAGGCCACGCACAGGGCGCCGTGGATGAAGAACTCCAGGGTGCAGTCGGTGGCGGCTGCCACCCTTTTGATCTCGCTGAGGGTCATCTCCCGCGCCAGCACGATCTGCGAAAAGCCCACGTCCTGCAGGAAGCGCGCCTTTTCGGGGTGGCGGATGTCGGTCTGGGTGCTGGCGTGGAGCTGGATGGGGGGCAGGTCGAGTTCAAGCAGGCCCATGTCCTGGACGATCAGGGCGTCGGCGCCGGCTTCGTGGAGCTGGCGGATCAGGGCGGAGGCGCCGTCGAGCTCGGCATCGTGGAAGATGGTGTTGCAGGTGACGAAGACCCG
>JAEUNV010000357.1 GCA_016790385.1 Zoogloea sp. | reverse complement strand
GGCAAGGTGGGCGGCGGCTCGGCGTGGATGCCCGGCACCTACGACGAGAGCACCGACACCATCTACATCGGCACCTCCAACGCCGCCCCGGACTACTACACCCCCGGCCGCGAGGGTGACAACAAGTACACCGCCACCCTGTTGGCCATCGACCCCAAGACCGGCAAGCTCAAGTGGCACCGCCAGGAAATCCCCCACGACACCTGGGATTTCGATTCCGCCTACGAGGCCCTGCTGGTCAAGAAGGATGGCAAGGACGTGATCGTCCACCTCAACAAGAGCGGCTTCGTGTTCGTGATGGACAAGAAGGACGGCGCCCTCGAGAACGTCTGGCAGTTTGCTGAAAACATGAACTGGGCCAAGGGCATCGACCCCAAGACCGGCGAACTCATCGAGCCGCGCCGCCCGCAGCCGGGCAAGCGCGAGCTGCTGTGCCCCAATCTGCTCGGCGCCCGCAGCTGGAACCATGGGGCCTACAACCCGGGCACCGGCCTGTGGTATTCCCATGCCATGGAGGTGTGCAACGAGGTGGTGTCGGGCAAGGATGATCCGGCCAATCTGACCGCCATTTCCTCCCTGTCCCTCGGCATCGACGAGATCAAGCTGGTGCCGCCGCCGGGTGGCAAGAAACCCGACGGCCGCCTGGATGCCCGCGACCCGCTTACCGGCAAGGTCAAGTGGAGCATCCGCTACGAGCTGCCGCCCCTCTCCAGCGTGCTCACCACCGCCGGCGGCCTCGTCTTCACCGGCGACATGGAAGGCCGCCTGTATGCCTACGACGCCGACAACGGCAAGGAGCTGTGGCGCTTCAACGCCGGCTCCGGCGCCCGCGGCGGCCCCGTCAGCTACGCGGTCAAGGGCAAGCAGTACATCGTGATCCCCACGGGCCTGGGCTCCCACGCGCCGGGCTTCCTGGCCGGGGCTTTCCCGCAGATCAAGGATCTGCCCGGCGGCGCCGCGCTGATCGGCTTCACTCTGGAATAAGCACCGCTTTTGCTCCGCGGCACGACCGGGCCGGACGCGGCCGGCCGTGCTGTTCTCCGGGTGCGGCGCCTTCTCCTCGCGCTGCACCCCTCTTTTTCAGGATGCTCAGAAAAATATGAAAAGGCTCAACGGACTCCGCAACACCTTCCGCCCCGCCGCCTTCGGCCTTGCCGCAGCCTTTGCGTGCGCGGCCTTCGCCGTGGCGCCCCCCGCGGATGATGACAAGGCCCGCCTTTCTGCGGGAAAAAGCCGCTTCGACAAGTTATGCGTGAGTTGCCATGGTGCCGACGGAGCGGGCATCGCCCCCGGCGCGAGCACCGCGAGCTACGGACCCCGGCTGGCTGGCCGGCCCGAGCTGAACGAGGCGCACATCCGTGATCGCATCATCCACGGCAAGCACGGCGACAAGGCCATGCCGCCCTGGGGGACAGTTCTGGACGATGCCGAGATCGGTCAGCTCACCGTTTACGTCAAGTGGCTCGCCGCCACCCCCTCCGGCCGGCCTGCGGCCGGCCCCCTGGCGCCTTTCGATCTCAATGACGAGGCCCGCATCGCCGCCGGCAAGCGTCGCTTCGCCAAGACCTGTGCCGGCTACTGCCATGGCTTCGAAGGCGTCGGCGGTCGGGCGCCCGACTTCAAGGGACGCACCGATCTGCCGGCCGAGCTGGCCTACGAAACGATTTACAAGGGCCGCCAGGGCGCCGACGTGATGCCGCCCTGGGGCAATGCCTTCACCAACGAACAGATCTGGGAACTGGTGGCCTACCTGCAATATCTGGGCAAACAGCAGCCCTGAGGCCGCTACCCCTACTCCCTCCGGCGCGGGACGCTTTCTCCTGCGTTTTCACGGGCGACTCAAAGCGAGCCGCCCGTTTTTTCGTGGGCGTGATGCGCGCTAGAAATCGCGGCGATTGGGGGGGACGATGTTGAGGCGGGCAAGCTTGCGGTAGAAGGTGGCCCGGGACATGCCCA
>JAEUNV010000315.1 GCA_016790385.1 Zoogloea sp. | reverse complement strand
CGGGCATGCCGCCGCGCGCCGGCGGGCCTGTCGAACTGTCGTATCATAGATGTTCTATGGCTGACGGAAGTTCATCCCATGTCTGAAGGTCTCTTTCGCTACGACGAGGCTTTTGCCCGAAATATCGGCTGGGTCACCGAGGCCGAGCAGGCATCCCTGCGGGGCAAGCGGGTGGCCATCGCCGGTGTGGGGGGCGTCGGGGGTGTGCACCTCCTGAGCCTGGCCCGGCTGGGCGTGGGGGCCTTCCATGTGGCCGAAATGGATACCTTCGATCTGGTCAATTTCAACCGACAGGCCGGGGCCATGATGTCCACCCTTGGCCGTCCGAAGGTTGAGGTGATGGTGGAGATGGCCCGGGATATCAATCCGGAACTTGATATCCAGGTCTTTGGCCAAGGCGTTGATGCCGGCAACCTGGACGCATTCCTCGAGGGGGTGGATCTCTACGTGGATGGCCTCGATTTCTTTGCCTTCCAGGCCCGCCGCGACACCTTCAACGCCTGTCATGCCAAAGGCGTGCCGGCGGTGACGGCAGCACCTCTGGGCATGGGAACGGCGGTGCTCAGTTTTCTGCCGGGGAAGATGTCCTTCGAAGAGTATTTTCGGCTCGATGGCTGCGACGAGGACGAAATGGCGGTGCGCTTTCTGTTGGGTCTGTCGCCCGCCATGTTGCAGCGGGGCTATCTGGCCGATCCGTCGCGGGTGGATTTTGCCGCCCGACGCGGCCCCAGCACCATCGCCGCCTGCCAGCTCTGCGCGGGTGTGGCCACCGCCGAGGCCATCAAGATCCTTCTTGGCCGGGGCAAGGTCTTGTGCGCCCCATGGGGTTTCCAGTTCGACGCCTATCGCAACCGCTATGTGAAGACCTGGCGGCCCTGGGGAAACAACAATCCCCTCCAGCGTCTCGGCTTGTTCGTGGCGCGGCGCCTGCTGCGCAGCATGAAGTCCGGCAAGCGCTGAGGGGGCTGTGAGCCACCATCACGGACCCGCCTGCTCCCATGGCCATGCCCATGGCCATCACGGTCATGACCACCCCGCGCCCGCTGACTGGAATCGTGCCTTTGCCATTGGTGTTCTGCTCAACCTGGGGTTCGTCGTGGTTGAGGCCGTGTTTGGCTGGCAGGCTGGATCGCTCGCCCTGCTGGCCGATGCCGGCCACAACCTGTCCGACGTCGCGGGCTTGATCCTGGCCTGGGGTGCGGCTCTGGCCGGGCGGCTGGCTCCCTCCCGGTATCGTACCTATGGCTGGCGGCGGGCTTCGATCCTTGCCGCGCTGGCCAATGCCGTGCTGTTGCTGGTCGCCATGGGGGCGCTCGCGGTCGAGGCCTTTCAGCGTCTCCAGGTGCCCGAGCCTGTGGCGGGCTGGACGGTGATCGTGGTGGCTGCCGTCGGCGTTCTCATCAACGGCCTCACCGCGGCCCTTTTCATGGCGGGTAGCAAGGACGACCTGAACATCCGTGGCGCCTTTTTGCACATGGCCGGCGACGCGCTGGTGTCCCTCGGGGTGGTGGCGGCCGGGGTGCTTTACCTGCAATTCGGCTGGGGCTGGCTCGATCCGGTCATGAGTCTGGTCATTGCCGTGGTGATCGTGCTGGGCACCTGGGGCCTGCTGCGCCAGTCCCTGCATCTGGCCTTTGATGGCGTGCCCGAGGGCATCGATCTGCTGGAGGTGCATGCCTGCTTGCGCCACCAGCCGGGTGTCACGGGCGTCCACGACCTTCATGTGTGGGCGCTCGGGACGTCCGAGGTCGCACTCACCGCCCACCTGGTGATGCCCGGCGGGCATCCGGGCGATGCTTTCTTTATTGAGATGGGGCAGACCCTGATGCTGCGATTTCGCATCCACCATCCCACCATCCAGATCGAGATCGACGGTATCGACGACGGCTGCCCGGCGCCCCAGGTTCCCCGCTGAAGAGTGGCATGTCAGGCCCGAGTGTGGCGGGCCAGGAAGCGATCCAGCGCGGCCCCGAAGGCTTGCCGATCGGCTTGGCTGAACGCCGCCGGGCCACCGGTCTGGACGCCGCTGCTGCGCAGTTCCTCCAGGAAGTTCCGCATCGACAGGCGCTCGGCGATGTTGGCTTCCGTGTATAGCTCACCCCGCGGATTGAGGGCATGGGCACCGCGCGCAAGGACGGCGGCGGCAAGGGGAATGTCTGCGGTCACCACCAGGTCGCCGCCGGCCACCTGCGCGACGATGTGGGCATCTGCCACGTCGAAGCCTGCCGGCACCTGGACGGCTCGGATGAATCGCGAGGGCGGTGGCCGCAGGAGGCGGTTGGCCACCAGGGTCGTGTCGATTTCCAGGCGCTCTGCCGCCCGGAAGAGAATTTCCTTGATGACGCCCGGGCAGGCGTCCGCGTCGATCCAGATGTGCATTTGGGGGAAAAGAGCTGTAGAAAGCGAAGTTTATCGCGCTCGACGGCGATGGATGAGGGGCGGTGTGCCCGATGTCACAGCCATTTCCCCAGCACGGGACTATGTTGCGGTGCAGCAGGCTGTGCTACATTGAAGCCATAACAGAGAGCTGCCGAGTACAAAAGCAGGTAAAAACAAAGCGAGGAGACAAGGGTTCCGGCGTGTCCGGCCCGGCCTGGGCGCCATTCGTGGCGTCGGGTGGGGTGGTTGCCGGCCAAATTCACCGCCTTCCGGTTGGGAGGTGGTCAAAGAGGTCTCCTCATCATGGACAGTTCCTTCGATTCCTCCGGTATTGCCCGTCCGCTCGCGCCGGTGCGCCCCATAACCGAGGCTGACCGCCCGGCGGTCGCCCGTGAGGTGCAGCCGCATGCGCCGGCCCGAAAGAGCCGCTGGCCCGCCCGTCTCGATCTGCTGCAGAGTGCATCGGGGCTGTTCCTGGCTCTCTTCCTCATCGGCCACATGTTCTTCGTCTCGTCGATACTGATCAGCCACGAGGCCTTCTTCTTTGTGGCGCGCTTCTTCGAGGGCGCTTACTTTCTGGCTGAACCCCGCCCCTGGCTGGTGTCGGTGGTGGTGGGCGTG
>JAEUNV010000309.1 GCA_016790385.1 Zoogloea sp. | reverse complement strand
CTCGGTGTCGGTCAGGGCTTCGGTGATCTTGAAACCCGGGTCCTGGAGGAGCGGGGGAAGGGTGTCGCCCGGTCGCGGCGCCATCTCCTGCTTCAACCCGGCGAGATATTCGCCGGCCAGTTTGCGTGCCTGCACGGGGGTCAGGCGGGGGTGGTTGCGGAGTTTGTCCGACAGATCGCGGAAGGCCCTGGTCTGCACCGGCCGCAACTCGGGCAGAAGGTAGCTCTCCGGGTAGGCAAAGACCCGGATGGCCGCGTTCCAGGTGGCGTAGCCGCCCATCCACTGCCATTCCTGATCGAAGTCGGATTCGGTGTAGGGCTTGGCCATGTCGATAGCCAGCACCCATTGGGCGGCCGGGTTGATGTTGCCGAGTACCGGCGGCTGGCCCTTCAGACGTCCGGTGCGCAGGGACAACAGCACCGACTGCAAGGTTTCGAGGGCCTGCAAAGCCCGGGTGGTCTGCAAGTGGCCGCCTTCGCGGCAGTCGATGCCCAGTTCCCGGCTGAGCGCATCGGCCACCTCCAGGCGGTCACGGCCGTTGGCGGCACCGTCCAGGCAGGCGTCCCGCAGGCCGGGCAGGGCGGCCTTCTCGGCTTCGCCAACCACGCTTTCCAGCGCCCGCTGCAAGGTCTGCTCCTGTTCCTCGCGGGATGCCAGGGTGCGGCGCCAGGCCTGCCGTGCCTGAAGGCTGGCCCGCCAGGCCGGCAGCACCATGAGCAGTGCGGCCAGCTCGTCCGAGACCTTGAAGTGATCCGGCCCGAGCAGGATGCCCCGGGTGGATTCCTCCATCCGCCAGAGTTCGTAGAGCCCGGCCTTTCGTACCTGGGCGAGGATGGCATACACATCGTGCCACTCGGGCTCCAGCAGGCTGTCGGCCTCCGCCAGCCGGCGCAGGCCCATGAGGTGCACGAAGGCCGGCAGGGGAATGCGCTTGGTGGCCAGGGTGTCGTCAATGGCGCTGCCCCCGTTGCGTGCCTCCATCAGGCCGGTCAGCTCGTCCGCCGGGCCGAGCAGGGGGGTCACCACCGCGTCGAATCCGGCGAGCTGCGTCGTCTGGGCGCGCCGCAGGTTGTCCATCACGGCAAGGTGGGCCGCCACGTCCTGCTGGCGGGCGTTCCATAGATCGTAGGCCGGGTTGCCGGGGCTGGGGGTGCGCAGATCCCACTCGCCCAGCATGTCCGGATCGACCACCGGCAGCGGCGTGTTCCACACCGTGCGGGCGGCGTCGTCCTGCTGGAGCCAGATGGCCCGCAGTCTCTCCTTCTGCCAGACCAGCAGCGCGGGTTCGGGCAGCACACTGTCGGCCAGCGGGCGTACCAGGGTTTCTTCCAGGCCGAAGAGCTGTTGCAGCGCGGCTTCGCTCAGTTCGTCGGGTTGCAGCAGCAGTTCGTCCAGCCGATCGGGGCGGGCGTGGCCCAGGGCGATACCCAGGCGTGCGGCCAGGCTCTCCCGGGATGCGGCGTCGGCGACCCGGGCCAGGCGCACTTCCTCGTGGGAGGTGCCCAGCTCCCGCAGGATGGCCGTATACACCTCCAGCCGATAGGCCGATTCCGCCCCTTCCGGCACTGCCCGGCCGTGGCGGGCCAGGTAGCGCCGTAATACCTCGATGCATAGGCGGATCTGGCTGGTGGGCCGGTTGGCGGCCGTCCGGTGGCGGGGCAGCACCAGTTCATCGAAGGCTTGCAGGTAGGCGTCCGCCAGGTTCTGGCGGGAGACAAAGGCACCGCCTTCCGCCACCTTGACCCGGTTGCCGGTGAAATCGAGCAGATCGTCCAGGTAGGACGAGGGGCTGAAGATGGCGTCCGGGTCTTTGGGCTCGAAGGGTTCCGCCACCTCGATCGCCCTTTCAAGGGTGATGACGTTGCCTTCCGCGGTGGCCTTATCCCGGGCGCGGACGGTGATGGTGTGGTTGCCCGCCTCGGTGATCCGGACGACGGCACTCCAGGTGGACCAGTCGTCGGCCGCCCGGGGGACGCAGGAGACGTAGGTGCTTCCCCCATCCAGTGTCCATTCGACGATGGCCACCCCGGTCTGGGAGTCCGAGGCCGTGCCGCGGACTTCGATGGCGGTCTGCCCGTCCACCAGAGGGAAGGGCAGCGCATCCACCGGGGGCTCGTCAATGCTCAAGGAGGGGGCGGTCACGTCAACCACTCGGACGACGACGGTCTGATCGGCGCTGACATTGCCCACACCGTCCCGGGCGCGCAGCCTGACGCTGTGGTTGCCCAGGCCGGGCAGGGGGATCTGCGCCGTCCAACTCGCGCCGCCAGGGGCCTCGCCTTGGCCGACGCCGGGCACTTCCCAATGGATGGACGCCACGCCGCTGGCGTTGTCCGCGGCGCTGCCGCTCACGCTTGCGATGTAGGGCGGCGAGGCGCGCCGCACGTCGGCGGGGGGCGCAATGCTCAGGGTGGGCGGGGCGGCGTCCACCGTGTAGGCGGCCTGGAGAGTCTGTGTTGCGGCGCCGACCTGCCCGTAGGGGGCGGTGGTGGCCGTCACCTTGACAAGGAGGGGGCCGGCGGGAAGGGGCAGGGGGAAGCCCGCGGTGTCGAGCCGCCAGCTCACCCAGGGGCTGTCCGCCGGGCCGGCAGGGGTTGCCGTGAACGTGCCCACATTGGCAATCTCGACCCGCATTCCGTTGAGCAGGTGGTTGCCGGGTTCGCGGGTCTCCCAGGATTCGCTCGGGCTGGAATACTGGGTCACCACTTCAACGCTGGCAACGCCCTGGAACATCGGCCGGGTGCCGATCACGGCGGACGGGAAAGGCGAGGTGACAGAGAGGGAGATTTCGGCCCAGTAGGACCAGCTTTCCTCCCGGTCGTCGTATTGACCATAGTCGCGCGACAGGGGCTCCGCCGCTTGCCCCACCCGGTTCGTCATCATTTTCTGGATCATTTGAGTCTGCTCCCATGCAGTTGGGTCGTTTTAGGAATCATCGGTATTCAGGTGCAACCCGAGGTGGTTTCAGGGGGGCGCCCAGGCGAAGTGCATATCCCCGAGCGTGGTGCCGTTGGATTGAAGTACCGCGGGGAGCCCGGTCTGCGCGTCGAGGAAGAGCACCACGCCCGCGCTGTTCTTGACGTTGATGATGTGGCCGACCCCCGTCGACACCCCGTTGGCGTTGGTCCAGGTGCCCCAGATGACGGCGTGGTTGTCGGGCCCGACAGCGCGCATCATGTTCACGATGTTGCGCAGGCGGTCATTGAGGTTGTTGCCGGGCACGCGCACGTAGCCCGGGTAGTCGCGGGCCACGACGGACATGGGGGCGATGGGGCCGATGCCCGCCACGGCGTCGGTCTGCCCGTTCCAGACCGCACTCAGGGCCTTGGTGCAGAGCTGGCAATTGTTGGTCCCGCCCGCGGGGTTCCTGTTCTTGACCGAGGCGCGGTCGGCGTCCGTCGATGCCTTCACGGTCGCCATGCGGGCCTTGTGGGCCGCCACCTTTTCGGCGTGGCGCGCTTCCGCCGCGATGGCGCGGGGGCTGCGCCCCGAAAGAACGCTGGGTTTGACGACCTCGGGCGCGTAGCTCCCCTGGTTGCCCTTGGCCATGGCGCCCGCGCCCGCAACCCCCGAGGCGGCCAGCCCCAGGCCGGCGGCGGCGGTGATCTTCTTGGGGTCGTCGGTGAAGAGCCGCGCCGCCTCCGCAAAGCCGCCCGCCACCACCGACATGGTCACGTAGGCCAGCCCTTCCTCCCAGGCCTTGACGAACTCTGCCCTGCTGATTTCGGCGTCCTGCCCGGCCGTGACCGGGCCCATGCTGCTACTGCCCTTGCCATGGTTCTGGTCCCATTCCGAGAGGTACTTGAGAATGGCGTTGCGGGTGCGTTGCTGGAATGTGCTCCGGCGGGTGAAGAATCCGGGCTCGGAATAGCCATATTCCTTGAGCACCTTGTCGTCGCCGAAGTGCTTGAGGAAGGTGGTGATGTCGCCCTTGCTGCGGCCGTGCAGGTGGAGTTCGCTTGCCAGCCAGTTCAAGCGTTCGTGCCGTGCGTCGTTCTCGGCGGCGCTGCCGGCCCACTGGTGGGCACCCTTGTCGGCCTTCTGGCTCTCGAAGCCCGAGGTGTCCACCCGGCCTGCCGGGTTGTTGGCCGCATAGGCGTAAAGGTTGCTGCCGTCGCCGCCAACGCCCTGGGGGTCGGCCGAGGTCCAGCGGCCCAGCCACGGGGCGTAGTAGCGGACGCCATGATGGTTGAAGCCGGTTTCCTCGTCCCTTTCCATGGCGGAATAGCGATAACGCTTGAGGCTCACTTCCGAGGCGCTGCGCCCCGCCTGATAGGCGGTGCTGCCGTGGGGGTAGTACTCCTCGTAGGAGATGATCTGGCCGGCCTGATCCAGCTCCAGTGCCGCCGACCCCAGGTGATTCCCATGCTGGTAGCGGATGAGGGGAACCGGCGGGCCTGCCGGTGTCTTCCGCACGCGGCTGAGCAGGGTTTGCCCGTCGGTCCCGACCGTGCGCGTCTCCACCAGGGCGATGCGCCGGCTGTCGTCCATGATGTGCAGGCTTTCCCGCTCCACCGATACCGTGCCCGCGGCGTTTCGGCGGCGGAACACTTCGAAGGCGCCCACGCTGATGCGCTCTTCGATGAGGGCGCCGCCGTTCCTTTCCACCACCTTGCGGATGCGTTTCCCGGAGGCGTCGTACACGTAATAGGCCACCCCTCCGCCGGTCAGATCCACCCGCCGCAGGCGGTCGGCGAAGTCCCAGGCCATGGCCGCCAGGTGGGGCATGGCGGTCATGCTGCCGTGGGCGTCGTGGGGGTAGGTCTCGGCTGCCCGGTCTCCGATGGCGCTGCCGCTCAGCCGATTGTTCTTGCGTCCGGGTTCAAGCTGGCTGGCCTCCTGATAGAGGTAGTTGCGGGTCCAGCCGCTTGTTCCGGCGGTATGGATCAGTTGCAGCAGGTTGCCCGCCGGGTCGTAGCGGTATTCCTCGGCGTAAGGTCGCATGGCCGTGCCATCGGTGGGCTGGGGCAGGCGCACGCGATAGGCGTCGTCCCAGCTGGTTTCCGGGCGTTCGGCCTGGCCCGCGTGCTCGCGGCCCTCTGCGCGCAGCAGGCGGTAGAGGGCGTCGTAGGTGTAGTCGCTGCTCGGGGTGACCACCTGGTTGGCGAAGAAGAGGGTCTGCTGGGCCTGGTCTTCGATGTGGGTGAGGTTGCCCACCGGATCGTAGTGGTAGCCCAGGTCCTGGAGATGGGTCGTGCCGCGCAGGGTCTGATGGCGGCTCATCCGCTGGGTCAGGGGGTCGTGGCGGTACAGGTTTGCCACGCCGTTGCCGTAGGCGATGCGGGTGCGACGGCCCTTGGCGTCATAGTCCACCGCCTCGACGAAGCGTGTCTCGGTGGCGGCGCCGCGCAACTGCACCGCCAGGGACTGCATCAGGCCGGCGCGGTTGAAGCGGGGTTTCAGCACGCTGCCATCGGGTGTGGTGACGCTGATCGGCCGATTGAGCGCGTCATAGCGATGGCTGCTGGTGTAGGCCTTGGTGAGGAGCCGGGGCCGGCCCTTCCAGTTCAGCACGGTCTTGTAATCGACGGCCAGCTGGCGGCGGCTGGACAGGAGATTGCCCTTGAAGTCGAAGGCTTCGTTGTCCACGATTCCGGCCTGATCATGCACCCGGGCCAGGGCACCCCGCAGGTTGCGCAGTTCGGGGCTGGGCAGGCTTTCTCCGTATACCTGCAAGCCGATGAGTTTTTCCTTGCCGTCCGCGCCCGTGAGCCAGGATTCCAGGGGGCGCCCAAGGGGGTCGTAGGTGTTGCGGAACACATTGCCGCGTCCATCCCAGGCCCGCACGGCACGCCCGGCCACATCCTTGAGCAGCCAGCGCTCGCCGGACTCCATGCCGCTCACCCGAAACGTGTTGCCCAGCATGTCGTAGTCGTAGCGGGCGACCACCCGGTCCAGGGCGTCGCGCTCTTCACGCTTGTTGCCTTCGATATCCATGAGCGTCCGGCCGACCAGGGTCTCTTCCTCCATCCGGCCCTGCCGTTCATGGCGGTTGTGGGCCTGGCTGAGGAAGGGGCGGCCGAGGGCGTCGGCATGCAGGCGTGAGGGGGTGGCGGCATGGACGGCGGCCTTCCGCGCCGCGGCGCGCTCGTGCTCTCCCAGGGCGCCGTCCTTGCGGGCGTCGTGCCAGGAGGGGAGGAAGAGCGTGCTCTCCACGCGCCCAAAGTAGGCCCCCACGTCGGGATCGGTGCGCGGGTCGCTGATGAGCACCGTGTCGTTAACGTCCCACTCTTCCTTGCGCCATGGGCTGAACAGGGATTTGCTCCAGGTGTGATCGGGCAGCAGGCTCGCCACCACCCGGCCCAGGGGGTCGTAGAACAGCACGGAACTCGTGCCGACCCGCTGGCCGGGCAGGTAGACCGGGCTGTCGTCGAAGAAGGGTTCGTACTGCCGCACCGGCTTGCCCTTGTTGTTGAACACGGTCCAGCCCGTGGCCACCCAACGTATGGCGAGGGGGGGCGCCTCCGGGGTGAGGGGCCCCGGCTCGGCGGGGGTCTTGCTCTGGATGACCCGCCCGGCCCCGTCCGAGTAGCTCAGGGCGAGTTGCACGGCGGTGGCCTCGCCGGGGGGCGTGTCCGCGGCGTGGCGCTCCCGGGCAATGGTGGCGGTGAATCCCGGCTGGCCCTCACGGCGGTAGCGATGCAGGTCGTACACAAAGCGGCTGCTCGCCGTGCCAAGCAAGGCCGGCGCATGGGCCAGGGGGTCGGTCAGGAAGGCCGTGATCTGGGCTTCACTCAGGTTGGCGGAGAAACCTTCCAGGCTGTCCCCCGCGCTTTCGCCCACCTTACCCATCACGGCGTTGCCGGCCACCAGGCCCAGGGTGTCGTAGGCGGCCTCGCTGCGGTTGCCGTTGGGGTCGGTCACCCGCCGGGGCTGGAGCACCCGGTAGTCGTATTCGGCGAGGATGCGGTTGCCCAGGGTGTCGGCGGTTTCGGTGACGTGCAGCACGTAGGGGTCGTGGCGCACCGTTCCCGTATTGCCCAAGGGGTCCAGGTTGCGATGGACCATGAAGAAATGCTGCCGGGCGAAGGCCAGCTCCTGCTCGGCGGTGTCGGCCGGCGCCGGGGAGTAATGAACCCGGCCGGACGGCATCCAGTAGCCTTGGTCGGGGTTGTCCGAGAGGTAGCCGTGGCTGGCCAGTAGCGCCGGGGTCACGCGGCCGGCATAGATCCGCGCCAGCAGCCCGCTGGTGAAGGCGAGCTTGCGGGTCTCGCCCGGCAGGGCCAGGGGGTCGAGGCTGCCCAGGGGCAGCAGGCCGCCGAGATCGTCGCGGCGGAAGAAGCTGCGCCCGTGCTCCACCAGCCGTTTTCGGGGCGCCTGGCCGTCCGCCACGCCTTCGTAGGGCAGCGTGGGTGCGTTGTCCAGGCGGGCAAAGCCGTTCTCCACCCATTCTTCCAGGCTGAATCGCGGGCCGCCCAGGGCCGGAGCGAAGCCGGTGAGCTCGAAATCCCATGTTTCGCAGGGCAGGGGGAGGCGGTGGCTGTAAGGATGGGTGAGCGGGTTGTCGATGGCGTTGGTGTAGCGGATCTCCCCGTAAGTGATATGGGTCTTCGTCTGCTGCTCCCGGTCTGCCGGGCTTGGCAGGTCGGCATCGGCCTGGCGCCGACCATAGCCGATGCTGAGGGTGCGCAGCGGGTTGCCATAGGCATCGAGCGCCAGGGTGAGGGTGTGGGTGATGCGCGGGTCGGCCGGGTTGCGCTCGTAGCTGTAGCTGAGCCCTTCGGCCTGATCAACCAGGAAGACGGCATGGGCGTTGCCGCCCCGGGGCTGAAGCTGCTTGACCCGGTGGCGGGTTTCGCTGACCTGGTAGGGATGGACCGCCCGCTCGCTCCCGTCATGGGCGTAGATTTCGCTGCGCAGCGGCGCGCCGCGCAGGGCGCGGTAGGCTTCCGCTGGCGCGTCGCCGGTTTCCACCATATGGGGGGGCAGGGGCGGCGCCAGGGTGTCGAGGGCATAGAACTCCTGCCGGAAGCGCTGGGCCAGATCCCGGTAGTCCACGCGCCGGGCACTAAGGCTGTCGAAGTACACGCCGGTGTGGTACCAGGTGCGGGTTTCCACCGGAGGCATGTGGTGGGCCGGGCTGGCATTGCCGAAGGGGCTGTCCTCGCCGTGCAGATCGGGCCGGGCAAAGTCTGCAAAGGTTTCGGTGTCGAACTGATCGACCCGCCCGAAGCCCATGAATGCGCGCTCCCGGCCGTCGTAATAGCCATGGTGGTAGCGGTAGGTGCTGACGTGCTTGTTGCCACTGATGTGGTCGATGGTCTCCACCTTTTCGAGCACCTGCACCGGAAAGGGCAGCGGGGTGAGCCAGGGGTGGCCGCTGGCCCGGTCTTCCAGGAAGAAACGGGTTGAAGGGGCGTAGCGCAGACGGGTGGTGACGCCCCGGTGGTTGTCGGTGCCGCGCAGTACATAGGGCTTGACCCCGCCGCAGAAGTCCAGGGCCTTGTAGTGGCTGCCCTCGGTGTCGCCGGGGTTTGCGCTCCAGACGAGGGTGGCGGTGCCCGTGCCCAGCAGATCCGCAAACTCGACCGCGCTGCTGTCGTCCACCCGGGGTGTGCCGAGGATGGTCTGGCGGGGGCTCCAGGCGTTGCCCGACTGGTTGAACCAGAAGTGCACCCGGCGGGAATCCACATACACCAGATCGGCGCAGCCGGTTCCGTTGAGGTCGGCGAGCAGCAGTCGCCGGGGGTCGAAGTCGGCATCGAAGCGCGGCGCGGCGGCCATCGCCACCCGTTTGCCGAAGCGGCCGTAGCCCAGGTTGGGCCAGTAGTCGATGCGACCATCGTGGATGAGCACGATGTCGTTGAGGCCGTCGCCCGACATGTCGGCCAGCCGCACTCGGCCGGCCGGGTCGTTGAAATCCAGGTCGGGAAACTGGTCCAGGTCATGAATCCGGGCGACGGCGCGGGCGGCGCCGAAACCTTCGGCGCCCAGGCACTCGAACCACAGAAACTGGCTGTCGGTGCTCATCAGGGCGTCGGATCGGCCATCGCCGGTCAGATCGAGCATGCGCACACGGGGGTCGCCCGGCACGAACCCGGGCTGACGGGCAAAGGGGGTGAAGCGCTTCCATGCGCCTTCCGGCGTGGTTTCGTGGAAGCCGGGCAGAGTGCCGGAATGCACCAGGAGGTCGGGGAGACCATTGCCGGCCATGTCGGCAAAGCCGACTTCGGGCTGATCCAGGGAAAGGCCGGCGGGTATCTGATCCAGCGTTCGGGGGCGCTCGAGAACGCCGTGCCCCCGGTTGCGCCAGAAGCGGAAGCCCCCCGGCCCGGTTTGCAACAGGCCTGGAAGTCCGTCCCCATGGAGGTCCACCACCGCCATGCCCGGATCGCCCAGGCTTGCCCCGGGCAGCGGACCACCGGCCACGGTGATGGGCTGGAAGCGCTGGGCGCCGGGGGCGAAGCCGCTGTAGTCAAACGCCAGGGGAGGCAGGCTGGTGGAGCGGTAGCTGCGATCCCCTTGCCGCTCATGCCCCGTTACGGTGAATTCGGTGAGGAGCGACAGGGCGGTATCGGGATCGACCCGGTAGCTGAAATCGGTGGAGCGGACGAGGGTGGGTTCTTCCAACTCGGCAAAGTGGTGGATCATCAGCACCCGCTCGCAGCGCCGCAGGGTCCGGATCTCAAAGCCCGCCCGCGAGCTGGAAAAGCGATCCTGCCGCACAGGGACCGGCCGACCGGACCCGCCGCCCGGCCGGCCGAACAGTTCGGCTTGATCCTCGGCGGGGCGTTGGGGGTTGCCCAGATCGGTGTCGGCGTCCCAGTCGCCATAGTCGAAAACCACTTCGAAGGCGTAGCGCCGCCCGTTGCGCAGCGGGCCGACCGGCTGGCCGCTGGCGTAGGTAAGAGGGCTGCCGTCGGCATTCACCATGGCCTCGGGGAAGTTGCCGTAGTGGATGCGGCGCGGATAGCGCTGGGCCGGCATGCGCCTTCGCTCGAAGATGTCCGGCAGTCCGCCGCCGTTGCCCGCTGTGGTGTAAAGCGCGGGGTCGTCGGCGGCGTACTCGACTCGCGAGTGGTTGCCATATCCGTCCCAGGTTTCCTCCAGCAGCCATTCATGGACCCGCACCGGATTCAGCGGGTCGAAGACGCGCCCCATGGGGGTCTTGCCAAATACGCTGGTGATGTTGTCCCGGGTGATGGTGCGCCAGTGGGTCTCCCCACTGGCCTGCGACACCCAGCGCTCGATGCGGGCAAACTGGCCTTCGGTGCGGGGGCGATAGAAGTGGATGAGATGTCCATCCCGCTCCAGCGGGGTGTCGGGAATCCACTCCGTCTTTCCCGTGTCGGGTCGCTGTACCGGCTTCAGCACGGGGACCAGATCCTCCGCGCCCGAGAGCACGAACACATCCTGCGCCCCGTACTGCGGCAATCCCTTGTCGGTCTTGCGGGTGATGCGGGGCAGGGAGAGCTGCCAACCCAGGCCGAACAATCCGTTGCCATGGCCGGAGCTGTATTCCAGCGCCAGACTGGGGCCGAAGCCGTTGCGCCCGGGGGACAGGGCGATGGGCACGGTATGGTTGGCGGTGCCGCTGAAGGCATTGACTTGAAAGCTTTCGCCGATGCCCTGAATGGCCCCGCCCCCCTTGGGAAGGCTGATTGCCGCCTGCGAAGTATTGGATTGTCTGCTCACTGGAACCTCACCGCCTCTGTTGTTGGCCGGCCGAGCGCGTCCCCTTGTTTTTCGCGCCATGGGCGGAAAGCGGGGAAGTCAGCGGGGAAAGACCGGCGTTGTCTGTTGAAACCACCGGCCCGAATGTATCGGGATCAATTCGCCCTCGCGTCCCCCATATGGAGTATCCAAACGCCATCTCGGGGTGCCCGCGCTGCGGAGGCGATGGGCGCGGCGTGGCCCGTTGCGGAGGGGTTAAGCGCACCCCGAATGGGTGCAGTAGGAGGGGGCGGAAAGCGGGTGGGGAAGCGGGGCGCGGGCGGGCGCCGCCCCGGCGGTGAAGCGTGTCAGGCGGGGGGGCTTGAGGCTGACGGGCATCCCATTTTCATGGGCAGGCCCGCCGCCGTGCTAACCGTTGCCCAATACGCCGACCAGAAAAACCAGCTCGCCCTGACGGTGCGTGCCGGTCTTTCGGTAAACGGTTCGCAGCTGGGTCCGGACGGTTTCCAGCCGGACCGCGCGGGACGCGGCGATGGTGTCCAGGCTGTCGCCCCGGGCGAGCTGAAGGGTGATCTCGGCCTCGGCACGGGTGAGGCCGTAAAGGTGCTCAAGGCGGTTGCGGATACCGGGGGCGAGATGGTGCATTCCGGTGAGCCGCAGCAGCGCAAGCTCGGGCTTGCCGGCCACCGGCGCGGCGCAGGCAAACCAGGTGTCGTCGCTGGCGGAAATCAGCGCCTCGGCCGATGTGTGCTTGCGCAGGCAGGTGCCGACAAGCTCCCGGAGGTGTCGCATCACGCCGGATTGCTGCACTCCGCCGCTGCGCTTGTCGAGTAACGCAACCCACGGCGCGCCCTGACTGCGCCTCGCCGCTGCGTTGGCCCAGGCCACGCCAAGGCGGCTGTCCACCACGGCCAATGGCACGGTGATCTGCGCGGCAATGTCGCAACTGCGCCGCGCGTCGGCGCCGCGGACATCAAGACCCTCCGGTGAAGGAATGGCCCCCTCCACCCGCCAGTGGTGCACGTAGCGGTCCAGTTCGGCCCCCTGGGCGACCGAGAAAGGATCGGAGCCCCGAAAACGCTGGACACCCACCATGTGAAGAGTGCCGTCGGGATGGCGCCACTGGGTGGCGATGACATGGTCGATGCCGTAGGGCCGAAGGTAGTCGTTGCTGAGTTCAGGGCGTTCCAGGTAGGCGGGGTGGCGCGTGGTGTCGATGACCAAGGCCCGGCCGTGGGGACGTTCCGCCAGCAGCCGAGGCAGCGGGTCCAGATGGCTGAAATGATCCTGATACTGGCTTATGGCGTTGTCGTCGTGCCCGATGGCCAGCACGCTATGGCTGCCATCCGGGCGAACCACAAGCATTCCGCCGGCTTCGGCACCCAGCATGCCCGC
>JAEUNV010000253.1 GCA_016790385.1 Zoogloea sp. | reverse complement strand
TGCCGTGGCCGGCATCTCGGTGCAGAACGGCGTGATCATGGTGGAACAGGTCATGGAGATCGCCCGCCGCGGCGCACCCCGCTCCGAAGCCATCCTCGATGGCGCCATGCTGCGCCTGCGCCCCATCGTGATGACCGCCCTGATGGCCGGCCTCGGCCTGCTGCCAGCAGCCCTCTCCCATGGCATCGGTTCGGAAACCCAGCGCCCCTTCGCGGTGGTGATCGTCGGCGGCATCATCAGTGCGACAATCTTCACCCTCCTGCTGCTGCCCGTCCTGCTCAGCTTCGGCGGCAGCCGCAACGCCCCCGCAGCACATGTCGCCCAATGATCACGGTCCGGAAGCGCTTACTACAGGCCCCACCATGCGCACCCTAATCGTCGAAGATGACCCCTTGTTGGCCGACGGTCTGGCCCAGCTCCTGCGCGGCGCCGGCTTCACCGCCGACTACGTGGGCAGCGCGGAGCTGGCCGAGGCGGCGCTGGCAGCGGAAAAGTTCGACCTGATGATTCTCGACATCGGCCTTCCCGGCATGGACGGCCTGGAACTGCTGACGCGTCTGCGCGCCCGCCACAACCCCATCCACGTCCTCATGCTCACCGCCCGCGACGCCCTCAATGAGCGGGTGCGCGGGCTCAACCTGGGCGCGGACGACTACCTGACCAAGCCCTTCGCCTCGGTCGAACTGCTGGCCCGCATCAACGCCCTTGTGCGGCGCAGTCGCGGCCAGGGCAACCTGCGGCGGGAATACGGCCCCCTGTCCCTGGACGAGGAAGCCCACCGGGCCTGGCTCGGCGAGCAGCCCCTGGATCTGCCCCAGCGGGAATGGGCCATCCTGCTGTACTTCCTGGACAACCCGGCCCGGGTCCTGAGCAAGGAGCGCATCGTTGCCGCCGTATGTACCTGGGACAGGGACATGAGCGAGAACGCGGTCGAAGTGTACGTATCGCGCCTGCGTGCCAAGCTTGAACCCGCCGGCCTGCGCATCCGCACCGTGCGCGGGCTTGGCTACATGCTTGAGGACCCCCCGGCTTGACCCGCAGCCTGCGCAAGGCCCTGCTGCTATGGCTGATGCTACCGGCGGGCCTGGCCCTGGTGACCTTCCTGCCCCTGGCTTTCCACCTGGTGCACCAGCCTGCCATGGAAGCCCTTGACCGGGCCCTGGCCGATGCCAGCCTGGCGCTGGTTCCCCACCTGGAAATCGTGGAGGGTGAGCCCCGCTTCGTGTTCCCCGCTGCCGCCGAGCAGGTGCTGCGGGCCGACCGGGTGGATGACATCTACTTTCTGGTCCTCGGGCCCAACGGCCGCTTCGTGGCCGGCGACGCCGGCCTGCCCCACGAAGCCCCCGAAGGCGACGAGGTTCACGGCGAGCGGGTGAGCTTCTACGCCCACTTCCGCGGCCACCCCATCCGCGTCACCGCCGTACATCGCACCATCTCCGGCGAGCCCTTTGTCTTTGTCACCGCCGAAACCACGCGCAAGCGCGATCAACTGCGGGTGGACCTGGCTTTTGCCCTGCTGCTTCCCCTGCTGTTCTTTGCCGGCTCCACCGGATTCACCATCTGGTTCGGCGTCCGCCACGCCCTGCTGCCCGTGGAGGACATCCGGCGCAGCCTGCACGACATGGAGCACCGCGCCGTCACCCCGCTGGACGCCGCCCTGGCGCCAGGGGAAATACGCCCCCTGGTGGAAGAATTCAACCTGCTCCTGAAACGCCTTGAGGACGCCGCCGACGCCCAGCAACGCTTCGTCGCCAACGCCGCTCACCAGTTGCGCACACCCCTCGCCGGTGTTCGCACCCAGCTTGAACTGTTGCTGCGCGACAGCGACCCCGATCAGCGCACCGCTCGCACCGCGCAATGCATTGGCGCCATCGAGCGTCTTGGGCACCTGGTGAATCAGATGCTTGTGCTGCTGGCGGCCGAGCCGGGGGGAAGGCAGGCCGACCTGGCGGAGGGCATAGACCTTCCCGAACTGGTGCGCGACCGCAGCCCGGAATGGATCCGCCTCGCGGAAAACAAGGGCCTGGATCTGGGATTCGAGTTGTCGAACTGCCATGTGACGGGCGACAAGCTGCTGCTCGGAGAGATGGTCACCAACCTGGTGACCAACGCACTGATCTACACACCCTCGCCCGGCGAGGTGACCTTGCGCTGCGGCGAATCCGGCGGACAGGTGTTCATCGAGATCGAGGACACCGGGCCCGGCATTCCGGTCGAGTTTCGGGAACGCGTCTTCGAACGCTTCTTCCGCCTGCCCACCGCCGGAAGCCCCGGCGGTGGTCTGGGTCTGCCCATCGTTCGCGAAATCGCCCGAGGTTTCGGGGGGCAGGTCGAGATACTCACCCCGGGCAATGGACGGGGCACCCTTGTGAAGGTCAGCCTCCCCGCCGTCGGCGCCCGCTGAGTGCCCATTGTGGGCTAAAGTCCTCGAATCACAGTCCGTCAATGGAGAGACTGCCGCCGTTCAGGCGTTTCCATTCTCTCTTTCGACATCGCTTGAACTGTGTGGCTTGACTCATTCTTTCTGCTTGAAGGCGATCCAACGCTGCTGCTCTACGGCAGCTACGACCCGCTCCTGGTCGGCCTTTCCCTGCTGATCGCGGTATCCGGCTCGGTGATGAGCTTGCAGCTCAGCGGCATGGCCCGCTCGTCCACCCACGCCAGCCACCGTCGCATCTCCCTTGCAGCCGGCTCCCTGGCCCTCGGTACGGCCACCTGGGCGATGCACTTCATCGGCATGCTGGCCTTCTCCCTGTGCAGCGAGATCCGCTATGCCCCGGTTCTGACCGTCCTGTCCATGGGCCCGGCGTGGTTCGCGTCGTGGGTCGCGCTTTCCCTGCTCGCCCGTGACGAGATAA
>JAEUNV010000241.1 GCA_016790385.1 Zoogloea sp. | reverse complement strand
CGCGCCCTGGCCCTCGAACCCGAGCTTCTGGTGCTGGACGAACCCACGGCCGGCCTTGATCCCGATCTCAGCTCCGCCTTCGTTGAACTCATCCGCTCGCTCCATCGGGCGCTGGGGCTGACCGTCGTACTGGTGACCCATGATTTGGATACGCTGGCGGCGCTAGCCACCCGCGTCGCCGTGCTTTCGGCCGGGCGTATACTGGCCTTTGACACCCTCGACGAGATCATCAACGTGCACGATCCCTTCATCGACCGTTTCTTTCATGGTGTCCGCAGTCAGGCCGCGCTGGCGCGGGGGCGCGGGGTCGGCTGATGGAAAATCGCGCCCATGCCATCGCCACGGGCCTGTTCGCCATTCTTTTGAGCGCCGCCCTGGTGCTGGCCTTATGGTGGTTTTCCGACCGGCGCGAGGCGACCCGCGACCTGGTGCTGGTGAGCGCAGGCAGCGTTAATGGTCTCAACCCCCAGGCAACGGTCCGCTACCGGGGCATTGTGGCCGGCAAGGTTGCACAGATTGCCCTTGATCCGGTCGACCGGCGCCAGCTGCTGGTTACCGTTCGCATCCGTTCCGATCTGCCCATCACATCGGCAACGCGGGCACGAATGGCCACCCAGGGGGTGACCGGCCTTGCCTTCATCGCGCTGGACGACCCGGGCACCGTGGCGGAAGCGTTGAAAGGGGAGGGAGGGCTGCCACCGCGGATCCCCCTTGCGCCCGGCTTGATGGAGGAGTTTTCCAGCACGGCCCTGGAGACCCTCCGGCAGTTGCGCGACATGAGCGAACGCCTTGCGACACTCACCCGGGCGGAAAATCTCAAGCGTGTGGACAACACCCTTGCCAGTCTTGAGGCATCGAGTCGCGGATTGGACAAGACCTTGCAGGAGGCGCCGCGTACCTTGGCTGCGGTGCGACAGGCCTTCGGCAAGGACAAACTCATGCGGATTGACCGAACCCTCGAAAACCTCGAACGGGCGAGCGCGGAGGCGGTTCCGATGGTGGTCGAGGGGCGCAAGCTGCTGGGCCGCTTGCAGACCCTGAGTGAGCGTCTGGACGGTTTGGCCGGCGTGGCGGGGGAAGGGCTGGCGGGCAGTACCCTGCCGCGCTTCAACCTTCTGTTGCAGGAGCTCACCACGACATCACGTCAGCTCTCCGAGCTGCTGGACGAGATCGATTCCTCTCCCCAGATGCTCATCCTCGGGCGCGGCAAACCGCAGCCCGGCCCCGGGGAAGCCGGATTCCGGGAACCTCCACGATGAAAGCCTTTCCAGCGGAGCCGCGTGTGCGAATGCTGAAGCCCGTTCTTGCCCTGATCCTGCCTGCGCTGCTTGCGGCCTGCGGCGGCCTGCCGCCCTCGACGGCCACCCTGTCAGTGCACGATTTCGGCCCCCTTGAGGCGGTTGCTCCGGAGCAGGTGGGGTTTCCTTTGCGCGGCGTGGAAGTGGTGCCGGCTCCCTGGCTGGCGTCCAATGCCATGGTGTATCGTCTGGTTCATGCGCAGCCGACGCGCCGGCAGGCTTTCAAGGAAAATCGTTGGGCCGCCCAGCCGGCGCAACTGGTGGAACTGGTGCTCAAGCGGGCACTCCAGCCGGGTGGAATGGCGTCGCCCGCAGGGGGCTGCCGTCTGCGGGTGGATCTGGACGAGTTTTATCAACGCTTCGATTCAGCGCTAGCCAGTCGCGGCATGATCGAAGCGCGGGTGGCCCTTCTTGCGCCGCGGGTGGATCAAGCGCTGGCGGTGAGGGCGTTTTCCCTGGATCATGAGGCCCCGACGCCCGATGCCGCCGGAGGCGTGCTCGCACTTCGGGCGGCCACCCTGCAGCTGGATCGCGACATCCGTATTTGGCTGCGCGGCCTGGAGGGCGCGCCCGGCGCGAGTGTGAGAGGGCGCTGCGGAGCCTGAATTTTTCGTGACCGGCAGGGACTTGCCGGCATTTCAACAGCCTGGAGGAGAACATCATGAATGCAGTGCCCGAAGTCAATT
>JAEUNV010000226.1 GCA_016790385.1 Zoogloea sp. | reverse complement strand
GGAATGGACGGGACGAAGAAGGGGTTGGGAACATGCAGCACGCGACGCCCTGCCAGGTCGAGATTGCCGAGAACACTGTGTTTATATGCCCTGTAACGGCGGTCGAACTCCCCGCTCCGGGAGAGGCGGCGCAAGCCGTCTTCAATGCGCTGCGCCATCCGTTCGCCCTGCGCGGTGCGGGGAAGAAAGTAGTAGCGGGGCATCGGATAGTGGAGGATCAGGGTGCGTTCGATCTGAACACTCGGGATGTGCGTCTTGTGCAGTTGCCACTCGCTCCAGATCTCGTCAATGCCGCGGGAGAGCAGATCGAATCGGCGCGCATCAAGCATCTTGAACAGGCCGACATAGCCATTCGCCAGCACCAGCTTGAATCCGTTTGCATCCAGGATGCGGGCATCGGCCCACGGCTCCCCCTGACCGATGCTGAACTGCCGCAAGCCCCCCAAGTCGCGCACCGGGTCAAGGCGCGCCTGGGTTTCGGGCATGATCAGAAAGAGCCTGTAGCCCAGCAAGCCCTTGTCGATGGGGATGCGGACCGGCAACAGACGGGTTTCGAGATCTGGGTTGGTACCGGGCACAAAGATATTGACCCGCCCCTGACCGCCCGCCTCCATTTCGGCAATGGTGCGTGCATGACTCATGGGAACGGGGTAGCTCGCTATTTCGTAGTCGCCGTAGATATGTCGATTGCTCTCCAGCGCCGCCTCAAGCAGCTCCCAGAAATAGGTGGCGCGTTGATCGCCACTGACTTCGGGCGGGGCGTGGACAAAGCGCATGGCCTCGCCGCCCTGGGCGAGGGAAGCGAACAACAGCCCCAGCGCAACAAAGCAAGGCCTCAACCAGCCGCCCATGCGCAGCCCTTCGTCAATGCAGCGATGTTCATCACGGCGCGGCGAGCCCGAGGTAGTGGCGGCAGGCCTGCTCAGTGGCATGCCAGAGAACCGCGGCGGATTCGGCCCTTTCGCGCAGCTCGGCCTCATCGGCGCCGGTCCGGCAGGCCTGCTCCATCCCTTGCATGGCCTCGGCAAGCGGCGTCGCGCCAATGCTGGCGCACGCACCTTTCAGGCTGTGGGCAAGGCTGGCGATTTCGGCGTGCTTGCCCTCGTCGCAGAGGTGTTCCAGGCGTGCCAGCTTTTCCCCCGTCTGGGCCATCAGAAGATGGAGCAGACGGCAATACAGGGGCTGATCGCCCTTGAGCATGCCAAGCCCGAAGGCAGTGTCGAGATGGGGCGTGGTCGCCTCACCGCTTGATTCGGCCGGGCGTGTGGCGGGGGCGACGCTTCCCGGAGCGGCAAGACGAATGATCGTGTTGATCAGCCCCTCAACCTCGATCGGCTTGCCCACGTGGGCATCCATGCCCGCCAGGCGAGCCTGCTCCTGTTCGTCGGGCAGGACGCCGGCCGTCATGGCGATGACCGGCAATGTCTTCCAGCGTGGATCGCCCCGCAGAACTCGGGTGGCGGTCAGCCCATCCATGACGGGCATCTGGACGTCCATCAGCACGCAATCGAAGTGTTGCCCGGCCAGACGATCCAGCGCCCTCGCGCCGTTGTCCGCCACGGTCACCCGGGCGCCGTAGGATTTCAGAATCTCCCCGGCCAGTTCCTGGTTCAGTTCGTTGTCGTCCACCACGAGAATGTCCAGGCCCTCCAGGCAGGGCGCCGGGCGGGCGGCCGAGGGCGGCGGAACGGCATCGACACCCGCTTGACCGTTCAGCGCCGCCAGCAGCGGAGCCGGGCGCAAAGGCGCCGACATGATCGATAGGGCCGGGATACCGCTGGCGTGGAGTTCCGGCACTGCAAGCTCGCTCGGCCGGGCAACCAGCACCATGCGGGGCGCGTCATGGCCCAGCCGTGCCGAAACCTCGCGGGCGAGTTCAAGCCCCGATTTATCCGGGAGGCTCGCCGCGCTCAACAGGAGATGCGGGGGATGGGCGCCGGCCAGTCGGGCAAGGGCCTCGGCGGCGGTCCCGGCGCCCTCCCCGGTCATGCCCAGCGCCGTGACCATGCGGCATAGGCTGGCCCGCAGCTCCGCATCGGGGTGCACCACGAGGGCCGGCTTGTGCGCAAGGGAGTCAGGCAGTTGCGGCCTGCTCGGGAGCGCGTCCGCCGGAAGGGGAAAGGGAATGGAGAGCGTGAAGGTGCTGCCGCCGCCGGGTGTGCTGCTGACATCGATCCGGCCGCCCATGATTTCCGCCAACTGCTTGCAGATCGCCAGCCCCAGGCCGGTGCCGCCGTAGCGTCGGGAAATCGAACTGTCGCCCTGTTGAAACGGCGAAAACAACCCATTGACCTGGGACTCGGTCATGCCGATGCCGGTGTCGCGAACGAAGAGGTTCAGGCGCGCCACCCCCGCCTGTGGCTCCAGCAGGCTCTGGCAGATGAGGGTGACGCTGCCGGTTTCGGTGAACTTGATGGCGTTGCCCAACAGATTGATCAGGATCTGGGTCAGGCGCGTCGGGTCGCCCATGAGCCGATCAGGCAGGGTGGGCGACAGATCGAAAATCAGGGCAAGGCCTTTGCTCTCGGCTTCGTGGGCAAAGATGCTGGCAAGGTTGTCGAATATCGGGTCGAGGGCGAAATCGATACGCTCAATGACAATCTGCCCGGCCTCCACCTTCGAGAAATCCAGGATGTCGTTGAGGATGCCGAGCAGGGACACCGCGGCCCGATTGACCTTCTCGATGAAGTTGCGTTGCCGCGCGTCGAGCGGTCCGCTCAGGGCAAGCCGGGACATGCCAATGATGGCATTCATGGGCGTGCGGATCTCGTGGCTCATGTTGGCCAGGAATTCGCTGCGTTTCCTGGCCGCCACTTCGGCCGCCAGTTTGGCGTCGATCAAGGTGGTTTCGGCCGCCTTGCGCTGGGTGATGTCGGTGATGAAGGCGCAATAGCGGCCGGCGGTGGCCTCCGGCGTGGGCGGTTGCAAGTACAGGGAGACCTCGATCGGCAGGTGCGTGCCGCTGGCTTGTTCGATGAAGGTTTCCATTCGCGTATGGCCGTGCGCCAGCAGCTCCCGCGCCACCGCCTGGGCCTGCTCGCGGGTGAAGGTTTCGGCAACGTCGGCCACGCAGGACTGGAGCAGGCTTTCCCGCGGCCGCCCGAGCAGCACGCAGGCCTGGTCATTCACGTAAAGAAAGCGGCCGTCTTCCGGGTTGATCCAGGCGATGCCGATGCCCGCGTGGGCCATCGCAAACTGCGTTTCCTCCAGGCGTCGGTTGGAGGAAACGAGTTCGGCGGTACGGGTGGCGACGACTTCTTCCAGGTGTTCGCGATAGCTGCGCAGCTCGGCGTCCGCCAGGGTCCGGTCGGTCACGTCATCCAGAACGGCGAGGCTGACCCCGGCCGAGACGATGCCACCGATCTCCACGTACTTGGTGGTGCCGTCCCGGCACTGGACCCGGTATGGCAGAGCGCGGATGGCGCGATGCGCCACCTGGGCATCGGTTTTCTCCTGGCGCCAGGTGGCGATGACTTCCTTCCGATACTCGGGGTCGGGATAGGCCAGCTTGTACCAGCTTGCCGAATCGGGAATGTCGTTCAGGGTGTAGCCGAAGGTCGCGACAAAGCGCTCGTTGACGTAGAGGTTGGTTTCGTTCTCGTCGTAGAGAATCAGGGGAATGGGCAGCAGGCGGATGACCGTCTTGAAATGCTCGGAGGACTTCATCAGCTCGATGTTGCGCTGGCCCAGTTGGCGCAGCAGGGTATCGATGGACGCGGTGAGCCGGTTCAACTCGCCAAGGAGTTCAAGCTGGCTGAATTCCGGCGTGGCGATCCTTCCGAGGGCCACTTCGCCGGCGTAGCGCTCCACCTGGCGCAGGGGCTTTATCACCAGATGCAGCAACGAGAGGTAAAGCGCAACGCTGATGAGCAGATCGAAGAGCAGGGTGAGAACGACAAAGAAGATCAGGGCCTGCTTGAGGTCGGCTTCGAGCTTGGCGGACGTGGCGTAGAGCGTGAGGATGCCCACAGGTTGATCGGCATAGTGCACCGGACGATGCCGCACCAGCGCGCCGGCGATGGGGGGAGGCGTGGTGGAACTGAAACCCATGCCGTCCGGGTTGCGCCCGAGGGTGAACTGCCGATTGCCCACGTCCACCACAATGCCGGCGTAACGGGGATCTTTCATCAGGCTTTCCATGACCTTCTGGATCTGGGGAAACTCCAGGTTCCAGATGGCCGGGGTGAGCGCAATGCTCAGTTGTTCCACCTCAAGATCAACCGCCTCATGGAACTCATCCCATTTTTGTGCGCTGTAGGAGCGATAGGCAATGATGCCGACGATGGCGAGCGCCGCGGAAACGATGACCACAATGATGCCAATCACGACCGTCGCCAGGGAGAGTTGGCTACGTCTCACGGGCAGGCGCCTTTCCCCATCGTCAGCGGCATGCCACCCCGCGGGGCACGGAGCAGGTCGGCGAGTGGCGAATGAAGTGGCATGGGCTCTCCGGCGGTTAACCCACCCATTCTAGGTCAAAGACCGCTTGGGGGTCAGGGTTAAAGGCCCGGATTCAAGTCAGCGCGCCGCCGCTTCGAAGAACGCCCAGATTACGTCGGTTGCATCGATGGCCTGGGAGGCCGGCGCCTTGCCCCGGCGCACCCGCTCGGCACCGGGCCAGGCGTGCCCCCCTTCTTCCGTCACGCAGAGTTGCAACCGCGTGCCGTCTGCACAGCCGGCATAGGCTTCGCAATACGCCCCCGGCGCCTCGAGGATGCGCCGGGGAGTCGGCTGGCAGTGGTTGCGCACTACCCAGCGGGCCAGGGTGTCGGGCACCGAAACGAAGTCGAAGACCTTCGCCCGGTCGCGGAAAGCATCCTTGCCGGCCCCGCCGCCGAAGAGCACATGGGTGTCGTCCCTGGCGTGGATGTGCAGCACCGACACCGGGCGGGAGGGCTTGCAATCGGTCGTGGCGTCGGTGCCGGCCACCGACGCCACGGCGCGGACGAGGTCGGCGGCATCACAGGCCAGGCGGTGGCTCAGCATGCCGCCGTTGGACATGCCGGTGGCAAAGACACGGCTCGGGTCGATGGCCTGCTTGCGGCGCACGTCGGCCACCAGGGCACGCACGAAACCCACGTCATCGATGTTCCTGTCACGGGCATCACCGCAGCACTGGCCGGCATTCCAGGTGGCAAAACGCCCGCCGGGCAGCCTGCTGTAACCATTCGGAAAAACCACCGCAAAGCCTTCCCTGTCGGCCTTGCCCACCCAGCCGTAGCGGGCGTCATCGGCCATGAACGCGGCGTGCCCGCCACCGCCGTGGAGGGCGATGACCAGGGGCAGGGGTTTGCCCGGGTCGCGGTGGGCGGGGATGTGGAGCAGGTATTTCCGCGTCAGCCCGCCGTGGTTCAGGCTGTATTCGGTGGTCCCGGCCGCGGGGGTGTCGGACGCAGCCTCACGGCGCTGCTCGATGCGCTCCCGCAGCCGCTCGCGCAGGCTGGGCCGGGCCGCGTCCTGGGCGATGACGGCCGTGCTGACCAGGATCAGGATGGCCGTCCAGGCGGCCCGGCAATACGCAAGATTCATGGTCCTTCCTTGTCTGCCGATGTCCCGCACGCTCACCCGGATGGACGATGGGGCCAGCCATCCCGACGGGCATCACTCCGCGGGCTTGCAAAGCCCACAGCCTACCCAAGCAAGCGCCACCAGCACCAGCCCCCCCGCCACCGCAAAGGTGATCCGGGTGGCCGTGACGACCACGCCCGGATCGGCGGCAAGAATGTGCCCACCCCCCATCGCAGACATGAACACCGCGCCCATCACCGACGCGCCGGTGATCAGCCCCAGGTTGCGTGACAGGGTGAGCAGGCCCGACACAAGGCCGCGCCCTTTGGCGCT
>JAEUNV010000178.1 GCA_016790385.1 Zoogloea sp. | reverse complement strand
ACAGTCGGCAAACACCACCGCGGCGTTCTTGCCGCCCAGCTCCAGGGACACCGGGCGGATGCCATCGGCGCCCGCCTTCATGATGGCGGTGCCGGTCTTGGTCTCGCCGGTGAAGGTGATGCCGCTGACGTCCGGGTGGGCAGTCAGCAGGGCGCCGGCGGAATCCACGCCGAAGCCGTTGATCACGTTGTACACACCGGGGGGCACACCGACCTTGTTCATCACCTCCCCCAGCAGGGTGGCGGTGGCCGGGGTGACTTCGGAGGGTTTGACCACCACGGTGTTGCCACAGGCCAGGGCCGGGCCCACCTTCCAGGTCATCAGCAGCAGCGGCAGGTTCCACGGGCTGATCACGGCGATCACCCCACGCGGCGTGCGCACGCCGTAGCTGCGGGCGGTCTTGCCATCGGGGGTGCGCATCTCGAAGGACTCGGTGGAGACGTTCTTGATGGTGTCGGTAAAGATCTTGAAGTTGGCCGCACCGCGGGGGATATCGATGTGCGAAGCCAGGTGGGCCGGCTTGCCGGTGTCGGCGATCTCGGCCTGCAGGAAGTCGTCGAAGCGGTGGTTGATCTCGGCGACGATGGCGTCGAGCATGGCGCAGCGCTCAACCACCGAGAGCTTGCCCCAGGGGCCGTGCAGGGCGGCCTTGGCAGCAGCCACGGCGGCATCCACTTCGGGCTTGCCAGCCTCATGCACCAGACCGATCAGGGAGTTATCCACCGGATTGCGGTTCTCATAAGTCTTGCCGCTGAGGTTGGTAACGTACTCGCCGTTGATGAAGTTCTTGAAGTCTTTCATGTCGTACTCGCTGAAATGGATTTCGAGGCCCACTTGCCGATGGGTCGTGAGGTGTCGCCGGGACGCCCAAGTATTTTAGCGATATTTTTTTTAATTCTCGATATTTTTTTGCAACTCAGCAGTACACATACGACCGGACGCTCTTTTCCCGGCGTCATGACGGCCAAAGAGCTTTTCGGTATTGTTCAAGGCTCGCGCACGGCGCACCAGGAGAGACACCATGACCCCCACCCCCCAGAAGTTCGTGCGCCCCCAGGGACGCAATACCGGCAAGATCGTCAGCGCAGCCGACGCCGTGCGTCTGATCCGCGCGGGCGACACCATCGCGACCACCGGCTTCGTCGGAATCGGCTTTCCCGAAAACATCGCCATCGCCCTGGAACAACGTTTCCTCGACACCCGGGAGCAAGACCCCAACGGACATGGCCAGCCTGCGGGCCTGACCCTCGTCTACGGAGCCGGCCAGGGCGACGGCAAGGAGCGGGGCCTCAACCACCTGGGCCACGAGGGGCTGGTCAAGCGCGTGATCGGCGGCCACTGGGGCCTCGTGCCGCGCCTCCAGGAGCTGGCGGTATCCAACCGCATCGAGGGTTACAACCTGCCCCAGGGCGTGATCACCCATCTGTACCGGGACATTGCCGCAGGCAAGCCCGGCACCCTCACCCGGGTGGGCCTGGGCACCTTCGTCGACCCGCGCTTTGGTGGTGGCAAGGTGAACGAGCGGACCACCGAGGATCTGGTGAGGGTCATGGAGATCGACGGCGAGGAATACCTCTTCTACAAAGCCTTCCCCATCAGCGTCGGCATCATCCGCGGCACGACGGCCGATCCGGACGGCAACATCACCATGGAAAAGGAGGCCCTGACCCTCGAAGGCCAGGCCATCGCGATGGCGGCGCGCAACAGCGGCGGCATCGTCATCGCCCAGGTCGAACGCATCGCCGAGGCCGGCTCCCTGAGTCCGCGCCAGGTGAAGATCCCGGGCATTCTGGTGGATTGCATCGTCGTGGCCGAGAAGCCCGAATGGCACATGCAGACCTTCCTTGAACAATACAGCCCGGCTTTCTCGGGGGAGATCCGCGTACCGGTGACCTCCCTCGAACCCATGGAAATGAGCGAGCGCAAGATCATCGCCCGCCGCGCCGCGATGGAGCTCACCCCCAACGCCGTGGTGAATCTGGGGATCGGCATGCCCGAGGGGATCGCGGCGGTGGCAGCCGAGGAGCGCGTCATCGACCTGATGACGCTCACCGCCGAGCCCGGCGTGATCGGTGGCGTTCCCCAGGGCGGTCTGAACTTCGGTGCGGCCATCAACACCGCGGCCATTGTGGACCAGCCCAGCCAGTTCGACTTCTACGACGGCGGCGGCCTGGACATCGCCTTCCTGGGGCTGGCCCAGGCCGATGTGCAGGGCAACCTCAACGTTTCCAAGTTCGGCCCCAAACTCACCGGTGCGGGGGGCTTCATCAACATCAGCCAGAACGCAAAAAAGGTGGTCTTCGTCGGCACCTTCACGGCGGGCGGGCTGGAGGTGAGCCTGGGAGACGGCGGACTGAAGATCCTCGTCGAGGGCAAGGCGGTCAAGTTTGTGCAGGAGGTCGAGCACCGCACGTTCAGCGGTCAGGAGGCGCTGCGCCGCCGACAGCCCGTGCTCTACGTGACCGAACGCTGCGTGTTCGAGCTGACCCCGGACGGCGTGGAGTTGATCGAAGTGGCGCCGGGGGTGGACATCGAGCGCGACATCCTGGCCCACATGCATTTCACCCCGGTCGTGCGGGGCACACCGCGCTCAATGGATGCGCGCATCTTCCGCGACGAACCCATGGGCCTGCGCAGCACCATCGTGACCACCCCGCTCGCCTCGCGCTTCCATTTTGATGCGGCGCAAAACATTTTCTTCATCGACTTCGAAAACCTGTGCCTGCGCAATGCCCGCGACATCGACGAGATCCGCGATCTGATCGAGGGCATCCTCGCGCCCCTCGGCCGCAAGGTGCCCGCCATCGTGAATTACCACGGCTTCGACATTCAGGACGAGCTGATCGAACCCTATGCCAACATGATCCAGGACCTGATGGAGCGGCGCTACACTCAGGTCACCCGCTACGCCACCAATACCTTCCTGCGGGCCAGACTGGGCAACGCCCTGAGCGCCCGCAAACTTGCTCCTGAAATCTTCGACTCGGCCGAACAGGCCCGGGCGGGGATATCGGACCGGATATGACGGGCCTCAGAACAACATCTGTTGCTGCGGTGCAACATAATTTATTAAAAGCATCATTTTTTTGTGCAACGCCCCTTGTCGGTGCATGAGCCTGTGATATTGTTTTCCTCAAGAGGCTGCGAGAAGGAATTGATCTGCGTCTCTAACTGTTCAACAACAATGTGTGGAGAAAACTATGGCGACCAAGCAAGAACAGCAATTCAACGAGATCCAGAAAAAGAACCTTGAGGCGGCTATGCGCCTCGCTCAGCTCTCTATCGAGAATTCCCAGCGCATCATGGAACTCCAGGTGGGCACCGCCAAGTCCCTGTTTGAAGAAGGCGTGGCCAATGCCAAGGCGCTCTCCAGCGTCAAGGATCCTGCCGAGGCCCTGAGCCTGCGCACCGCTTACGCCCAGGCCACCACCGAAAAGATGCTGTCCTGTGCCCGTGAAATCGCCGAGATCACCTCCAAGACCCAGGCCGAAGTCGGCAAGATGGTCACCGAGCAGCTCACCGGCGGCGGCCAGGATGTGGTCGACTCCTTC
>JAEUNV010000123.1 GCA_016790385.1 Zoogloea sp. | reverse complement strand
CCCCCCATGTCAGCCCTGTTCTCGCCCTACACCCTCGGCACCCTGCCCCTCGCCAACCGCATCGTCATTCCGCCCATGTGCCAGTACTCGGCCGTGGACGGCAACGCCACCGACTGGCACCGCATCCACCTGGGCAACCTGGCCCTGTCCGGTGCCGGCCTGCTGATCATCGAGGCCACCGCCGTCGAAGCCATCGGGCGCATCTCGCCGGCCGACCTGGGCCTGTGGTCGGACGACAACGCCGCCGCCCTCGCCGGGGTACTGGAATCCATCCGCCGCTATTCGGCCATGCCGGTGGCGGTGCAGCTCGCCCATGCCGGGCGCAAGGCCTCCAGCCATGTGCCCTGGGAGGGCGGCCAGCTGATCCCCCTGGCCGACGGGGGCTGGGAGACGGCCGCCCCATCGGGCCTGGCCTACGCCCCGGATGAACGGGCACCCCTGGCCCTGGATGCGGCGGGGCTGCGGCGAATCCGCGAGGCCTTCGTGGCCGCCACCCGCCGCGCCGCGCACATTGGTCTGGACGCCGTCGAGGTGCACGGTGCCCATGGCTATCTGCTGCATGAGTTCCTGTCGCCCCTGGCCAATCAGCGCGACGATGCCTACGGCGGCAGCCTGGAGAATCGCCTGCGCTTTCCACTGGAAGTCTTCGACGCGGTGCGCGCCGTCTTCCCCGCCGGCAAGCCGGTGGGCATGCGCATCTCGGCCACCGACTGGGTGGAGGGCGGCTGGGATCTGGAGCAGAGCGTGGTACTGGCCGAGGCTCTCAAGGCGCGGGGCTGCGACTTCATCCATGTGTCTACAGGGGGGCTCTCACCCCAGCAGAAGATCGCCCTCGGCCCCGGCTACCAGCTGCCCTTTGCCGAGCGCATCCGCGCAGAGACCGGGCTGCCGACCATCGCCGTGGGCCTGATCACCGAAGCGGAGCAGGCCGAGGCCATCGTCGCCACCGGTCAGGCCGATCTGGTGGGCGTGGCCCGGGCCATGCTCTACGAACCACGCTGGCCCTGGCACGCTGCCGCCAGGCTGGGCGCCACGGTGGACGCCGCACCGCAGTTCTGGCGTTGTCAGCCACGGGGGCAGGCCGACCTGTTCAGCGGCGCGCGGATCGGGCAGCGCTAGCCCGGCGCCCGCCCGATGGTGTGGCGCAGGATGACTCGCACCATCTCATCCGGATCAATGGGTTTGGCCAGGTGATCGATCATGCCCGCGTCCAGGCAATGGGCCCGCTCCTCGTCAAAGGCGTGGGCGGTCTGACCGATCACCGGCAGGGCCGGCGCAATGGCATGGATCGCACGGGTCGCCGCGTAGCCGTCCATGACGGGCATCTGCACATCCATCAAGACCACATCGAAGGCGGCTGCCCCCCGCTCCATCAGACAGGCCACGGCCTCCTGGCCGTTACTGGTCAGGCTTACCTCGGCCCCTTCGGCCGCGAGGAATTCCTCCAGCACCATCTGATTCACCTCGTTGTCCTCCGCCACCAGGACCCGCAGCCCGGTCAGCCTGGCCCCCGCGCCCCCCTCCGGCAGCAGCGAGCCGACGGAATCGCTGTCGCGAACCACGGAGTCCACCGGCACGCAGGGCAGGCGTACCTCGAAGGTGCTGCCCACGCCCGGACAACTGTGGGCGTGCAGTGTGCCGCCCATGAGCTCGACGATGCGATGGGTGATGGTGAGCCCGAGTCCGGTGCCACCGAACTTGCGGGTGGTCGAGTTGTCCGCCTGCTCGAAGGGGGCAAAGACCTTGGCCACCTCCCCTTCGCTCATGCCAATACCGGTATCGCTGACCTCGAACACCAGTTGTCCCCCTTCCTGCCCCACGCTGAGGGTGACACTTCCGCGCTCGGTGAACTTGATCGCGTTGGACAACAGGTTGATCAACACCTGCCCGACCCGCAGCGGATCGGAAATACAGCTCTCGGGCAGGTCGGACAGGCGTCGGAGCCGCAGGGCCAGGCCCTTGGCCTGGGCGCGTTCCTCCATCAGATCCAGGGTGTCGCCGATGGTCCGGGCCAGATCCATCGGGATGGCCTCGATACGCAGCTTGCCGGCCTCGATCTTCGAGAAATCGAGGATGTCGTTGATGATGCCCAGCAGCAACTGGCCGGAGGACAGGATGCGAGCAAAGGCATCCTGCGCCTTGTCGCGGCCATGGCTTTCGCGGAAACCGATATGAGCCAGGCCCAGGACGCCGTTGAGGGGGGTGCGTATTTCGTGACTCATGTTGGCCAGGAATTCGCTCTTCACCCGGGCCAGCCGCTCGGCCTCCGCGCGGGCCGAGACCAGGTCGGCGGTGCGCTCGGCCACCAGTTCCTCCAGGCTGTCCCGGTAGCGGGCGAGTTCGTGGTCTTTCAGAACGCGCTCGGTGATGTCTTCGAGAATGGCGATACCACCCACGATCTGCCCCGCCTCATCACGCAGGGGGGCGCAGTTCATGGCAATGTTCAATTCGTGGCCGTCATAGGTGGTGAGATAGGGGCCTTCATAGCGCCCTACCTGCCCCACCACCGCCTCCCGCAAGGCCGGCAGCACGCGCTCGTCCTTCAGCTTGCTGCAGTCCAGCTGCTGCATATAAGGCAGTGGCACGTTCATGATCTGGGCAAACTGCTGGTTGCAGTAGCTCACCTTGAGCCGGGTGTCGTATTTGAGGATGCCCACCGGGGAGTGCTGCAACAGCAGACGGTAGTGCTCCTCGCTTTCGCGCAGGGCAATCTCGGCGATCTTGCGGTCGGTCACGTCGGACTGGACCCCTTCCCACATCACAGAACCATCCTCCAGCGTGCTCGGCCGGGAGATGACTGAAATCCAGCGCACACCGGCCGCAACGCGGATGCGCCCCTCCCACTCAAAAGACGTCAGGTGCTCACTGGCGCGAACCTGGACGGCCCGGAACGAAGCGAGGTCGTCTTCATGGATCTGGCGATAGGGGATGCGCGCATCGGCGAGCACCGCATCAGCCGTCAGCCCCCATTGTTCGCAGAAGCGCGGGCTCACGTATACGAAACGGCTGTCCTCCCAAGAGCGGGAGTGGAGCTTGAAGATTCCCACCGGAATGCTCGCCACCAGACGCTCGTATTCATCGAAAGCCCCCTTCAGGGAGACCTCGGAGCGCCGCCGGTCGGTCACGTCCTGGACGGCACCGTGAACCCGGACAGGAACGCCGGCCTCATCCTTTTCGGCCCCCGCCAGCCCGTGTATCCAGCGCACCTCCCCATCCGAGCGGATGAAACGGTACTCATGGTCGAAAGGCTCACCGCGCCGCACGGTGCCGTCTTGAAAGAGGGCCAGGGTCTCGGCCCGGTCATCCGGGTGCAGTCGGTCGCGCCATACCTCGGGCGGAAAGTCCTCCCCGGGGCGCACGCCGAAGATCTCGAGGAACTGCGTTGAGGTGTGGGTCAGCCCGGTGCGCAGGTCAACGGAGAAGACGCCGAGCCCGCCTATCCTCTCGGTGATGCCCAGCGCCTGATCGCGGTTGCGCAGATCGGCGAGGGTTTGCTTGAGCCGTGCTGCATGGGCCCGCTGGCGCTGGTGATAACGGTTCATCAGCGCCGCCGAACCCACGGTGAGGATCATGAAGATGAGCAGCAGCGGCACGGTGCGGAACACGTCGTCGCGCCATTCGGCCAGATAGTCCGTGCTGCTCACCCCCACCACCAGCACGAAGGGCAGGCCCCGGAGTTGCCGCGTCGTGCTGATCCGCTCACCGCCCTCGCTGGCGAGGGTCCGGCCCCCACCGGTGGGCGCATCCGGCCCGAACAACGGCCGCAAGTCGTTGGGAATATCCCTGCTGCCCACTTCGTTGTGGGCACCCGGAAGTGGGGGGTACACGCTGATCAGACTCATGTCTTCGTAGCGCAGCATGCTCAGGCCATTGGGCCCCGCCCGGGCGCTGGCCAGGACTTCGGTGATGAACTCCACCGGCACCGTGGCCATCACTGCCCCGGCCAAGCGGCCATCCGGCGAGCGAACGCCCCGCGCAAAGGACAACACCCACTTGCCTGTGCCCCGATCATGGAAGGGCCGCGACACCACCATGCCAAGCCCGGGATCCTCCACAAGCCGCTGGAAATACCCCTGCCCGGCCTCGCTGGCGCGGCCGGAGGTGCCGGTAAGGCCGGGCCAGCGAGGCTGCCCCTGCGCATCCAACACCCTCAGGGCCTCGGTTTCCGGCACCCAGCCCTTGTAACGGGCGAGCAGGGCGAGAACATCATCCCGGCGCAGGCGCCCTTCACGCTCGCTCCGCTCAAGCTCATCAACCAGTGCCCGCAGGGTCACGTCGATGGTCCGGCCCACACTGGTCAGACTCTGGTCGAGCACCTGCGCGGTCTCCCGAGTGCTCAGGGTGGCAAGCTCCTCGGAACGCTGACGACCTTCGTTCAGGCCGAACCAGACGAGCTGGACAGCCGCCAGATTGGTGAGGATGACGGCCGCGGCGAGAACCCGTCCGAAGCGCCAGAAACCGCGGGAACCCACCGGCGTCTCCCCCGGGGAAGGCGGGCGCGGGAAGACACCGAACATGGGCGACGTGGGCTTCATCAGGGAGGCTCGGGATGGCCAATGGGCAACCGGGGGCAACGTGTCATTGTATCGGCGTCAGCCCTGAACACTGTAGCGAACTCGCGGAGGTGATGCGTCACGCAGCTTCACCCGCCTGACACCTTGCTGGCACGTCCCTGTCATGGCCACCGGGCAAAGTCGG
>JAEUNV010000109.1 GCA_016790385.1 Zoogloea sp. | reverse complement strand
CCAGCGTTTCGTCGTACCGGTATATCACCAGTGGGACCGCCTGCGGCTGGGCGTCGGCCTCAAGGCCTACGACTGGCTTGCCGGTCAGCACAGCCTGGGGGCGAGCCGCCTGCTGTCGGTCCGCGACACCGTGGCTGCCCTGCCGGGCGTGAAGGAGACAGGCCTGCTGGGCGGCATTGCCTACATGGACGCCCGCTTCGACGACGCCCGCCTGGCCATCACCCTGATGCGCTCGGTGTTCGATCTGGGCGGCCTGGCGATCAACTATCTGCCCGTCACCGCGCTACGCCACGAGGCCGGGCGCGTGGCGGGTGTCGAGGCCCACGACGCGGAACACGGCGAGCGCTTCACGATTGCCGCACGGGTGGTGATCAATGCCGGCGGCGTGTGGGCCGACGCCCTGCGCCAACTCGACGACCGGGAAGCGCCAGCCCGACTGGCCCCCAGCCAGGGCGCCCACATTGTTGTCGACCGGGCCTTCCTGCCCACGGACAACGCCCTGCTGATCCCCCACACCGACGATGGCCGGGTACTCTTCGCGATTCCGTGGCAGGGCAGGCTCCTGCTTGGAACCACCGACACGCCACGATCCGATCTGCCCCTGGAGCCCCTACCCCTGGCCGGGGAAATCGATTTCATCCTCGATACCGCCGGCCGCTATCTCGCCCACCCCCCCGGGCGGAACGATGTGCAGAGTGCCTTCGCCGGCCTGCGGCCACTGATCGGGAGCGGGCAAGGGGGTGGCACGGCAGCCTTGTCTCGGGAGCACAGCATCATGGTCTCCCGCGGGGGGCTGGTTTCCGTTGTCGGCGGAAAATGGACCACCTACCGGCGCATGGGCGAGCAGATCGTCGACACCGCCGCACCCCTTGGCGGCCTCCCGGCGCGCAAGAGCATCACGCGCACACTGCCGCTCCACGGCCATCCGGGCCGGGTCGCCAATGACGTGCTGGGCACCGACCGGCCAGTGGCGGATGCCCTCCCCGGTGCGGGAAACGTGATACATCCGGCATTCACCCTCACCGAAGCGGAAGTGCGCCACGCCATCCGCCACGAACTGGCCCGCAGCGTCGAAGACATCCTGGCCCGCCGCCATCGCGCCCTGTTCATCGATGCCCGCGCCGCCGGCACCGCCGCCGCAGCGGTGATGACCATCGTTGCCGCGGAGCTCGATCTGGACGAAGACGAAACCCACAGACAGACAGCGGCTTTCCAGGCGCTGGCACAAGGTTTCTGCCAGGGCGCCGATGCGCCCATGTGACAAGGGCGACACGGGTCGCCCTTGTCACTCACGCTGCGAGGCCCGGCTCAAGCCTCGGCAATGCGTTTGGCGATATGCTCCAGCGCCTCTTCCACCTGATCAATCAGGATCAGGCACAGATCCCCGGCGTTCAGGCCGGCAAGCGCGGTGTCGATGGCCAGGAACTCACCACGGATCTCGCAGACATTCCGGGTTCTTGGCGCCCCGACCAGCCCCTGTTGCAGCAGGGCCAGCACCTCGCCATCGGCCCGCCCCCGCTGGCACTCATCCTGGTACAGCACCACGTCGTCGAATACGGCGCCAAGGATGCGGGTCTGTTCGCGGATATCCTCGTCACGGCGGTCGCCCGCACCGCTGATCACCACCGAGCGGCGCTTTGCGGGCATGCTCTCGACGGCCTGCACCAGAGCCAGGATGGCATCCGGATTGTGACCATAGTCAGCGATCAGGGTGGCGCCCTTGTAATCGAAGACATTGAAACGCCCCGGCGCCGTGGCAGCATCATTGACGAAGGTGGCGACGCCCTTGAGGATGGTGTCCACCGACAACCCAAGCGCCCAGGCCGCGGCGATGGACGCCATGGCGTTCTCGATCTGGAAGGAGATGCTGCCGTTGCGGGTGATGGGGATGCCGGCCAGG
>JAEUNV010000244.1 GCA_016790385.1 Zoogloea sp. | reverse complement strand
GCGATCTTCGACCACTACCAGAGCCGCGGCTTCCTGCCCCTGCCCGAGGAGCACGAGCTCATGCTCAACCTGTAGCCGGACGGCGAAGGGTTACAATCGCGGCATAGCCAGGAGATCAAAATGCCCCGCGCACCTTACATTTCAGCCCTGCTGTTCGCCCTCGCCATCCCGGCCTGGGCCCAGCAGCCCCCCAAGCTCGAACCCCTGCCCGAGCCACCCCCGCCCCCTCCGGGCATGGAGCTCGACCAGGCCACCGAGCCCCAGGTCACGATCACCAGGAAGGGCGAGGACACGGTGGAGGAATACCGGGTCAATGGGCAGCTCTACATGGTCAAGGTCACACCGCCCGGCGGCGTGTCCTACTACCTCTACGACGATGTCGGCAACGGCGATTTCACCCGCCGGGATGCCCAGGACAGCGGCGTGCGGGTGCCCAAGTGGGTGATCAAGCGCTGGTAGGGTACACCAGCTGCGTTGGCAAGACTTGTAGGGGCGACTGAAGTCGCCCCTATAGGAGAGCCCGTACCCACCGTCAAACGGAGGGCTTCTTCACAAGCGCTCAGAGGGTGTGAAGAAATCGTCGCGAGCGGTTCGAGTTCGCGCCGAGAAGCACAGCCGTACAGGAGTACGGCGAGCATCGCAGGCGGGAAATCGGGCCGCGCAGTAGATTTATTCACACCCTCTCAGGGCGCCTCGCACAGGCAGTGCAGATACATGTGCCCCGGGTCGTTCCACAGGGCCAGCCCTTCCAGCTCGCTGCGGATCTTCGCCAGCGTGCTGTCCACCAGGGACACCCGCGCCCGGGCACCCTCGGTGTCCTCGCCGTTGTCGAGCAGCTTGGAGAGCAGCTGATCCCGCGGCGAGAGGGGTTTTTCCACGTAGCTGACCTCGTAATCCGTGAGTCTGGCCCGGCTGGCAGCGGCCTTGATGGCCTCGTCGAGGCCGCCCAGCTTGTCCACCAGACCCTTTTCCTTCGCCTGGCTGCCCAGCCAGACGCGGCCCTGGGCCACCTCATCCACGGCGGCCACGTCCATCTTGCGGCCCTTGCCCACCAGTTCGATGAAGCGCTTGTAGCCGAACTCGATACCCTGTTGGAGCACGCTGGCCACCTGGGGGTCGAGGGGCCGGCGCGGGTCGAGGCCGCCGGACATGGGGGTGGTGCCCACGCCGTCCACGGTCAGGCCGAGTTTGTTCATGGGGCCGGACAGATCCGGCAGCATGGCAAAGATGCCGATGGAGCCGGTGATGGTGCTGCGCCCGGCCCAGACTTCATCAGCGGCCATGCTGATCCAGTAGCCACCGGACGCAGCCACCGACCCCATCGATACGATCACCGGCTTGCCTCCGCTGCGGGTCAGCTCGAGTTCGCGACGGATCACCTCGGAGGCGGTGGCGCTGCCGCCAGGGCTGTCCACGCGCAGCACCACGGCCTTGATGGACTTATCCTCGCGGGCCTGGCGGATCAGCCCCGCCACCGTGTCGCCGCCCGCCACGCCGGGGGGATGGTCGCCGTCCACGATGGCGCCCTGGGCCACCACGACACCGATCTTGTCTTCGGGCGGGCTCCGTTCCTCGCGCACCCGGGCAATGTAGGTGCCCATGTCCACGTGCTTGTAGCCCTTGCCTTCGTCCCCCGTCCCGAGGGTGCTCTTGAGGTAGTCGCGCCATTCGTCCGCGGTCTTGAGGCCATCCACCAGCCCGGCGGTGAGGGCCATGTGGGCTGCGTCGCCACCGGACTCGGCCAGTAGGGCCGGGGTGTCGCCCACATAGCGGGCAAAATGCGGTGCGGCCTTGGGGCGTGCGGCGAGGATGTCGGCCTGATAGGCCTTCCATGCGGCCTCCAGGTAGTCGCGGGTCGCCTCCCGGTCTTCCGGCGACATGTCGTTGCGGGTATAGGGCTCCACAAAGGATTTGTAGGTGCCCACGCGGAAGATCTGCATCTTCACCCCGACCTGATCGAAGAGGCCCTTGAAGTAGGTGGGAAAGCGCCCGAACCCGGAAAGGTACACGTAGCCGTCCGGGCTCACGAAGATTTCGTCGCCCTGGGCGGCGAGGTGGTACTGCGCCTGGTTGAAGTTCTTGCCGTGGGCATAGACCTTCTTGCCCGACTTGCGGAATTCGGCCACGACGGTGGCGATTTCCTGAAGTTTGGGCAGGCCGGCGCCGGCGAGGCCGTCGGTCTCGATCACCAGGGCCTTGATGCGCGGGTCGGTGGTGGCGGCGCGAATCGAGTCCACCACATCGCGCAACAGGATCTGGCGAATTCCGTCACTGCCCTGGAGCACGCTCATGGCGCTACGGACCGTGCGCTGTTCAACGAGCTGCCCGGTTGGCGCGATCAGCAGCGCCGCATCGCCGGGCAGCGGGGTCGGCCTGGCGGCGAACCAGCCGGCGACAAGAAACACCACGACTGCGATGAACAACAGGTTGAGACTGATCTGCCGAAAGCGGTCAATCGCCCGCCACAATCCACCCACAATGCTTCTCACGACACCGGGCCGTGCATTCCGATCCATCACACTCTCCAAACGGGTCCTGCGACCCGGCGGCCAGCTGCCGCCTCAAGGGTTTGCGGGCACCGCCAATCCGGTAGAATCCCGCCATGTTTACCAATCCATCCCCCGACCAGATCCGCAGCCTGCTGCAGAGGGTCAAGACCATTGCCGTCGTCGGCCTGTCACCGCGCCCGGATCGCCCCAGCTACAGGGTGTCCCGTGCAATGCAGGGCTTCGGGTATCGCATCGTACCGGTTCGCCCGGCCGTTGCCGAAATTCTCGGTGAAAAAGCCTGGGCGCGCCTCTCCGAGATCCCCTTCGCCGTCGATATGGTGGATGTATTTCGCGCCGGTGACCAGATCGACCCCATTGTGGACGAATGCATCGCCCTCGGTGTCAGCCATCTGTGGCTTCAGGACGGGGTGATCAACGAAGCTGCCGCCGCCCGCGCTCAGGCCGCCGGCATTACCGTGGTGATGGACCGCTGCGTGTGGCGCGATTACATGGATCTCGTGGTATGAGCAAGACTCTCGCCTTCACCAAGATGCACGGCCTCGGCAACGATTTCGTGATGATCGACGCCGTGCGTCAGGACATCCAGCTCACCGAAGCCCAGGTGCGCTACCTGGCAAACCGTAACTTCGGGGTGGGCTGCGACCAGTTGCTGGTGGTGGAGCCCGCCCAGGCTCCGGGTGTGGATTTCCGTTATCGCATCTTCAACGCCGATGGCGGCGAGGTGGAGCAGTGCGGCAATGGCGCCCGCTGTTTTGCCCGTTTCGTTTTCGACCAGGGTCTCACCGACAAGCGCGAGATCCGCGTCGAGACGAAGAAGGGCATCATCACCCCGCGCCTGGAAGCCGATGGCAACGTGACCGTCGATATGGGTGTGCCGGTGCTGAACCCCGCGGATGTGCCCTTCGTCAGCGACTCCGACGCCTGGGTGCAGCCCCTCGACGTGGCCGGCACCGTTGTGGCGATCACCGCCGTGAGCATGGGCAACCCCCACGCCGTGCAGGTGGTGGCCGATGTGGATACCGCCCCGGTGGCCGAGCAGGGCCCGCTCATCGAGCATCACCCGCGCTTCCCGGCCCGGGTCAACGCCGGCTTCCTCCAGATCGTCGACGATCACCGGGTGCGGCTGCGCGTCTTCGAGCGGGGCGCCGGTGAAACCCTGGCCTGTGGCACGGGCGCCTGTGCCGCCGTGGTGGCGGGCATCCTGCGCGAGCTGGTGGTGTCGCCAGTCACCGTCGAAACCCGTGGGGGCGAACTCACCATCGCGTGGGCCGGTGTCGGCAGCCCGGTGATGATGACGGGTCCGGCGGTCACCGTTTTCAGCGGCACCCTCACTCTTCCCTGATGTTCTCCTGCCTTACCTGTCCCGGCCCCACCCCATGAATCCTTCCGACGTCATCCAGTTTTTGCAGGAAAACCCCGATTTCTTCGACCGGAACTCGGCCCTGCTGACCGACCTGACGGTGACCCATCCAAACAACGGGCAGGCCATCTCCCTCACCGAGCGTCAGTTGATCGCCCTGCGTGACCGCATTGCCCAGTTGCAAGACAAATTCGCCGAGCTGTTGTCTTTTGGCGAGGAGAACGATGCCATCAGCGAGAAGGTGCATCGCCTGAGCCTGTCACTGCTCGAAGCGGAGGATTTCGAATCGATCCGCACCGCGGTGTATGTGCACCTCAAGGAGGACTTTGCCGTGCCGCATGTCGCCTTCCGGGTGTGGAACAGCGTGCTGTCGCGCAGTGGCCCCGAATTTCTGCCGGTGGGTGAGGAGGTGCGCTTCTTTACCGGTGATCTGGTCCAGCCCTATTGCGGCGCGCCGGCCATCAAGGAGATCACGGGCTGGTTCGGTCCGGCTGGCCGGCAGATCCGTTCCGTCGCCCTCGTGCCCCTGCGCCGGGACGAACAGGCCTTCGGCCTGCTGGCCATGGGCAGCGAAGACCCGGAGCGCTTCTATCCGGAGATGGGCACACTCTATGTGACGCGCATCGGAGATATGGTCTCCCATATCCTCCGCCGCCAACTC
>JAEUNV010000082.1 GCA_016790385.1 Zoogloea sp. | reverse complement strand
AACTCGACGGCCATGGCGGCTTGCTGCGGCAGGTTGCTGCGGAGAACAATACGCAGTGCACACCGATCGCTTACCGCTTCGGCGGAATCAAGGAGGAGAGACAATGAAACTGCTTCGATGGACGATGGCCCTGGGGCTGCTTGCTGCCGTGGGTGCCGTCCAGGCTGAAGAGAAGGCCGATCCCAATCTGGCCCGAAATCTTGCCGCGACCTGCGCCAACTGCCATGGCACCGACGGGAAGGCGGTTGCCGGCTCCGGCGCCGAAGCGCTGGCTGGAACCGACAAGGCCAAACTCTTGCAGAAGCTGATGGATTTCCGTTCTGGCGCCAAGCCCGCGACGATCATGCATCAGATTTCCAAGGGGTACACCGAGGCACAACTTGAGCTGGTGGCGGCTTACTTCGCCGCCCGCAAGTAGGGGGGCGCAGCATGTGGAATCGACGTGAGTTTCTGAGGGGCGCTGCGCTGGCCGGGGGCGCTGTGGCCCTGCCCGGTCTTTCCGGCTGCGCGATGGGTTCGAAAGCCAGGGGGCATGTGGTTGTCGTCGGGGGCGGTTTTGGCGGCGCGACGGTGGCGAAGTATTTGCGAATGTGGAGCCAGCAGGGTGTGGATGTGACCCTGATAGAACGCAACCCCACGTTCATTTCATGCCCGATTTCCAATCTCGTGATCGGCGGCGAAAAGCAGATGGCCGATATCACGATGAGCTACGACGGCCTTCGCAGCACATGGGGCGTCAGGGTCATCCTGGACGTGGTGACGGCTGTGGACGCGGGTGCCCGCAAGGTGACGCTCGCGTCGGGCGGGGTACTCTCCTATGACCGTCTCGTGCTCTCCCCGGGGATCGAGTTCATGTACGACCAGGTGCCCGGTATGGAAAGCGAGGCGGCCCGGGACACGGTGCTTCACGCCTGGAAGGCGGGGCCCCAGACCGTGGCCCTGCGCAAACAGCTTGAGGACATGAAAGACGGGGGTGTTTACGCGCTGGCCATTCCCAAGGCCCCTTACCGTTGCCCGCCCGGCCCCTATGAGCGGGCTTGTCTGGTAGCCAATTACCTGCAAAAGACCAAGCCGAAGTCCAAGGTGCTGGTGCTCGACGCCAACGAGGAGATCACCTCGAAGAAGGGACTCTTCACCAAGGCCTTCGAAAAGTACAAGGGCATCCTGGAGTACCGTCCGAACAGCGAACTCCGCGAAGTGGAGGCGGGCAGCCGGACCGCGGTGCTGGAGTTCGACAAGGTCAAGGCGGACGTGCTCAACGTGGTGCCGCCCCAGCGGGCCGGCGACATCGCGGCGAAATCGGGTATCAAGTTGATCAACAATCGCTGGGTGGATATCGATTGGCTGACTTTCGAGTCGGTGAATACGCCGGGCGTGCATGTGATCGGCGATGCCATCTTCCCCGCTCCGACCATGCCGAAGTCGGGCCATATGGCGAATCAGCATGCAAAGGTGACTGCCGCGGCTATCCTCAACCTGCTGGCGGGCGAAGCGCCAAGCGCGACGCCGGTCGTGATGAACACCTGCTACAGCTTTGTGGATTCGAAGAACGTCATCCACGTTTCATCCGTGCA
>JAEUNV010000079.1 GCA_016790385.1 Zoogloea sp. | reverse complement strand
CCAGCTGAACACCCATGGAATGGCGCGCAGATCCTCAATGGCGGTGGACTTCTTGCGGGAGGCGGGGCGGCTGCCGATGTTCAGGGCGGCGATTTCGGAGATTACGGTGGATTCCCAGAAATACTGTTCGAAGCCATCGGTGTCGTAGACCAGGTTGCGGTAGGCCTGGAAAGCCGCCTCGGACAGCTCGTCCATGGCCTCCAGGTATTCGGGGCGAGGGGCCGGGTCGCGGGGGGCGAAGAGGGTCGCTTCCAGCGTGGCGGCCGCCAGCACTTCCAGATTGCGCCGGCCGACTTCGGGGTTCGCGTACTTGGAGGCGATCACCTCGCCCTGTTCGGTCAGGCGGATCTGACCCTGCACGGCACCGCCCGGTTGGGCCAGGATGGCCTGATAGCTGGGGCCGCCCCCGCGGCCCACGGAGCCGCCGCGGCCGTGGAACAGGCGCAGGCGCACGCCGTGACGGGCGAAGGTGTCCACCAGGCCGATCTCGGCCTTGTAGAGCTCCCAGCCGGAGGTGAGAAAGCCGCCGTCCTTGTTGCTGTCGGAGTAGCCCAGCATCACCTCCTGCTCTTTGCGGCGGGATTCCAGCAGGGCCATGTAGGCGGGGATGGCAAACAGGCGGTCCATGACGCCAGCGGCGTTCTGCAAGTCGCCGATGGTCTCAAACAGCGGGATGATGTTCACGTCCAGCGCGCCTTCCAGGGGGCGCAGCAATCCGGTTTCCTTGGCCAGCACGGCCACTTCGAGAATGTCGGAGACGTCGTCGGTCTTGGAGATGATGCAGTTGGGCACTGCGGCCTTGCCGTAGCGCAGGTGGGCGGCGCGGGCGGCGCGGAAGATGGCCAGTTCGCCCTGGCTTTCCTCGGAATAGTCGATCCACGGCGAGGCCAGGGGGCGGGGCGTGGCCAGCTCCTCGAGCAGCATCTCGATCCGGCCGGCCTCGTCCAGGGCCAGGTAGTCGCGGGACGGGTCGATGGACCTGATGAGTTCAGCGACGACACGCTCATGGACATCCGAGTTCTGACGCAGGTCGATGGGCGCCAGGTGAAAGCCGAACACGGACACGGCCCGGCGCAGGTGGCGCAGACGCCCCCGCGCCAGGGCACCGAGGCCATTGGCGGTGAGGGAACGGTGCACGACCTCCAGTTCGTCGGCCAACTCGTCGGGCCCGGCGTAGGGGGCCGCGGCAGCCACCGCGTGGCGCGGCGGTTGGTGGCCGAGAAGCTGGGCGTAGGTGGCGGCGAGGCGGGCATAGACTCCGGTGAGCGCACGGCGGTAGGGCTCGTCGCTGCGGTGGGGCGAGCCATCCGGTGAGGCACCGGCGAGACGCAGCAGGGCATCCGATGCGCTGACCAGACCCTGGGCCACGGAGAGCTGCGAGCCAAGGGTATGCACTTCATCCATGTAATAGGTCAGAACCTTCTCGGCCTGGGTGGCCAGGGCTTTCTCAAGGATCTCGGCGGTGACGAAGGGATTACCGTCCCGGTCGCCGCCGATCCAACTGCCGACGCGCAGGAAATTGGGCAGCTCCATGGCGCCCCAGGTCCGGTCGTGGCGGGCCAGTCGGTCTTCCAGGCCGGCGTAAAGGCGTGGCAGCTCACGCAGGAAGGTGTAGTCGAAGTAGGACAGGCCGTTGCTCACCTCGTCCATCACCGACAGCTTTTCGGTGCGCAGCATGCGGGTCTGCCAAAGGGTGAGGACGGCGCGGCGCAGCGCCTCGAAGTTGGCGTCCTGTTCCTCGGGGGTCAGCTGCATGCGGTCCCGCTCGTCGAGCAGGCGGGCGATGACCATCTGGCAGTTGAGGATGCTCTTGCGCTGAACCTCGGTGGGGTGGGCGGTGAGTACCGGAACGATGTTGGCCGTGTCGAAGAAGGCCACCAGCTCCGTACTGCCCAGGCCGGCGTCAAAGGCGCGCTCCAGGGCGTGGGCCAGACTACCCTCCCGGGGTGCCGAGCCGGCGATCTGGTGGGCCCGGGAGCGGCGGATGTGGTGCTGATCTTCGGCGATGTTGGAGAGGTGTGAGAAATAGCTGAAGGCCCGCACAACGTCGATGGTCTGGTCGCGGGACAGGGAGTCGAGGGTCGCCTCCAGCTCGCGGCGGGCGCCGTGGTCTTCGTGGCGGCGGAAGCGGATCGAGCTCTGGCGGATGGTTTCCACCAGATCGAACACCGCTTCGCCTTCCTGGGCGCGCACGGTGTCGCCCAGCACGCGGCCGAGCAGGCGGATGTCGTCGCGGAGGGGGAGGTCTTTGTCTTCGCTCGTGTTCGTGTTGCTCATTGTGGCGGATCCTGTCCTGTCGGTTGCTGTCGGCGCGAAAGGCGCATCAGGGCCCCATGCTAGAATCCCGACCCGAATGGCCGCCATAGGTGCCTACCCTGATGCTGCGCTGCGCAAGTACGCAGATTGCTCCGGTTGGCCCACGCTTGTCCATCTCGCCGCGTCGCCCCGATCATCCTTTCTGCCAGCCGAGCCCGAATACCGTGAGCGCACCTACGCCCGACCGCATTGTCATCGCCACCCGTGAAAGCCGCCTTGCCCTGTGGCAGGCCGAGCACGTCAAGGCCCGTCTCGAAGCCCTCTATCCGTCCTGCTCCGTGGAGCTGCTGGGCATGACCACCCGCGGCGACCAGATTCTCGACCGGCCGCTGGCCAAGGTGGGCGGCAAGGGCCTGTTTGTGAAGGAGCTCGAAACCGCGTTGCTCGACCGCGCCGCCGACATCGCCGTGCATTCCATGAAGGACGTGCCGATGACCCTGGCGCCCGAGTTTCCGCTGGTGGCCATCGCCGAGCGCGAAGTGCCGCAGGACGCCTTTGTCTCCAACAAGTACGACAGCCTGGACGACATGCCGCCGGGCGCCGTGGTGGGCACCTCCAGCCTGCGCCGCGAATCCCAGATCCACGCCCAGTATCCGATGCTGGCCGTGAGCAGCCTGCGCGGCAACCTCGACACCCGCCTGCGCAAGCTCGACGAAGGCCAGTACGATGCGATCATCCTCGCCGCCGCCGGTCTGACCCGCCTCGGTTTGGCCAGTCGAATTCGTTCCACCCTGCCCACCGAAGTTTCGCTGCCGGCCGCCGGTCAGGGGGCGTTGGGCATCGAGGCCCTGGCCGACCGCCCCGAAGTGGCGGCATGGATCGCACCGCTGGCGGACGCCCGCTCTGCCGCCTGTGTGCGCGCCGAACGGGCGACATCCCGGGCACTGGCGGGAAGTTGTGAGGTGCCCCTGGGGGCCTACGCCGAAGTGCAGGATGGCGAACTGTGGCTGCGGGGTTTTGTTGCCTTGCCGGATGGCACGCGCATTGCCCGGGCCGAACGCCGGGGCCCCATCGATCAGCCCGAAGCCCTGGGGCTGGCCCTGGCCGCTGACCTGCGGGCCGATGGCGCCGACGACATCCTCGCCGCTCTGTGAGCTGTTTGCGGCATGGGTGAGCGGATCCTCGCCGGGCGTTCCATCGTCATCACCCGCCCTGTCGGGCAGGCCGAAAGCCTGTGCTCGGCCCTCGCCGCGCTGGGTGCGGAGCCCTTGCGCTTTCCGCTGCTCACCATCGTGCCTGTGCACGACACGGCCGCCCTTGAAGCCATGGCGCGGCGTCTGGGCGAGTTCTCGCTGGCCTTCTTCGTCAGCCCCAATGCCGTCAATCTTGGCCTCGATGCCCTGTTGCGCGGGGGGGCATGGCCGGCCCGTCTGGCGGTCGCCACCGTGGGCAAGGGGAGCGAAGCGGCCCTCGCCGCCAGGGGCTTCCGTCAGGTCATCGCGCCTGCAAGTGGATTCGATAGTGAATCCGTCCTGGCGCTGCCGGCTTTTCAGGCGCCTGAGGTGGCGGGCAAGCGGGTATTGATCCTGCGCGGAGACGGTGGTCGCGACCTGCTCGGTGATACCCTGCGGGCGCGCGGTGCCGAGGTTGAATACCTGACCTGCTACCACCGCCGAGGCCCGGTTGATGATCCGGCGCCGTTGCTGGAGCGGGCCCGGTCGGGGCGGCTCGATGCGCTGACCCTGACCAGCAGCGAAGGCCTGGACTACCTCCAGGCCATGCCCGGCGGCGATGCCTTGCTCGGCGTGCCGGTCTTCGTACCCCATCCGCGTATCGGCGAGCGCGCCCGGCAAGCCGGGTTTGCTCGGGTGAGCATCACTGCGGCAGGGGATTCCGGATTGATCGACGGGCTCATAGCCCATTTTTCCGCGCGCAACCACAACACTTATCCGGGTTAAACTCACGCCCATGAGCAGCGAAATTCCAAGCCTTCCGCCCCTTGAGGCGGCTCAGCCCGCCATGCCGGCGCAGGCCTCCGCCTCGGCGTGGCGACGTCCTTCCGCCGTGATTGCCGTCGTTGCCCTGGCCTTGCTCGGCTGGCAATGGATGGAAACCCGCAGCCGTCTGACCGAGCTTCAGGACGAACTGGCCCGGCGCCTCTCCAACGGTGATTCGGTGGCCAGGGAAGCCCTGAGCCTGACCCGCCAGAACCAGGAAAACCTGCAGGATCTGCGCAACAAGCTCGGCGCCCTTGATGCCCGCTTTTCCGAGACGCAGGGTCAGCAACTGGCCCTCGAAGCCATGTACCAGGAGTTCTCGCGGACGCGGGATGACCGGGTGCTGTCCGAGGTGGATCAGGCCGTGACCATTGCTGCCCAGCAGCTTCAGCTGGCGGGCAACGTCCAGAACGCGCTGGCCGCTCTTCAAACGGCGGATGCCCGTCTTGGCAGCGTCGACCGCCCCCAATGGCTGTCGGTGCGCAAGGCGCTAGCCGAGGACATCGAGACCTTGAAGTCGCTACCCCAGGTGGATTCTGCCGGCGTGGCGCTCAAACTCGAAACCTTGATGGGGCGTCTTGACGCGCTGCCTCTGGCCTTCGAAGCCGGTCCCAAGGCGCCGCCAGCGCCGCGGGAGAGTGAGCAGGGGTGGCTTTCGTCCCTGTGGCTGGATTTCTGGGCCGAGTTCAGCCAGCTCGTCCGCATCGAGCGCATGGACCGTCCCGACCCCGCCCTGATGGCACCCAGCAATGCCGTATTCCTGCGTGAGAACCTCAAGTTGCGTCTCATGAACGCCCGCCTGGCATTGCTGACCCGTGACGGAAACACATTCCGCGAAGACATGCGCCTCTCGGCGGGTTGGTTGGATCGTTATTT
>JAEUNV010000053.1 GCA_016790385.1 Zoogloea sp. | reverse complement strand
AAGGTGTGCTCGTGGAGGCGTTTGCAGAAGGCGTTGATGGCCTGGCCGTCCTTCTGGCTCAGCTCTCCGAGCTTGAGGCTGAAGTGGGGCACGTCCTTCTGCTGAGCCCAGCGGATCTTGCCCACCACGTCGCTCAGCAGGGCGTAGTTGTCACCGATCTCGACAGCGAACTCGTCGAAGAAACCGGTGGTGTTGACGGCGTCGGGGCTGGTGCGAACCTGGATCTGCCGGCGCTGGAACCAAGCCACGATCTCGGCATGCCAGGCTTCGCTGGTCAGGTGCTCGGTGTTGTGGAAGTCGATGTCAGACACCGCCGTTTTCGGCGCGGCGGCGGCCTCGGCAGAAGCCGAGCCGGCCCGAAGCTGCTTCACTTCGTCCTGGAGGGTGAAGTATTGCTGGAGGACCTTGCGGACAAACAGCACCGTGTCGTAGACCGGAACCGGATTGGCGCAGGCGGGGCAGGGGATGCTGGTGCCGATTTGAGCGGTATGGGTTTCTGCGACGTGACCGCACTTGTTGCAGCGAACGAGGGCCATGGGAGGTGATGGAGAAGGGGCAGCTAAAGATTATGCCAATCCGTTGATGGGCTGGCGAGCGTGGGTTTCATTCTTTGTGGTACCGGATTACTTTACGTGCACGTCACATAAATGCCCGCCTGCCGGCTAGAATCAACGCTTTTTCAAGGGGATGGGCATGCAGGGCTTGATCGCTTTCGGGGACGGCATCTACGCCGTCGATTCGGGCTACACGGGGCCGGACGTGGCCGCCATCCACCTGATCGAAGAGGGCGGCCGGGCGGCGCTGGTGGATACCGGCAACAACGACTCCCTGCGCCATGTGCTGGAAGCCCTGGTCGAGACCGGCCTGTCGGCGGAATCGGTGGATTATGTGCTGCTCACCCACATCCACCTGGACCATGCCGGTGGGGCCGGTGCCTTCATGCAGGCCTTCCCCAACGCCAAGCTGGTGGTGCATCCGCGGGGCGCCCGGCACATGGCCGAGCCGTCCAAGCTGTTTGCCGGGGTGTCGGCGGTGTATGGGCCGGAGCGGGCCAAGGAGCTCTACGGCGAACTGATCCCCGTGCCGGTCGAGCGCATCATCGAGGCCGGCGACGGTCATGAACTGGATCTGGGCGGGCGCGTCATTCGCGTCTTCGACACCCCCGGCCATGCCCGCCACCACGTGTGCTACTTCGATACGAAAAGCCGGGCCTTCTTCACCGGCGATACCTTCGGCCTGTCCTACCGGGCGCTGGACGTGGATGGCAAGCCCAGCATCTTCCCCACCACCACGCCGGTGCAGTTCGAGCCCGATGCCATGCACGCCTCCATCCGCCGTATGGAGGCCGAGCAGCCGAGCGCCATGTACCTGACCCACTACGCCCAGGTGCGCGATGTGCCGCGCCTCGCCGCCGACATGCACCGCCTGATCGACGCCCACGTGGCCATCGCCGAGCGCCACGAGGCGGCCGAGGGGCGCAAGGCCCTGATCGAGCAGGACATCTGGGCGCTGGTGGGTGAAGAGGCCATCCGCGTCGGCTGGCCCCTGCCGGAAGCCGAATGGCGGCGCCTCCTGGCCCTGGATGTGGAACTGAACGCCCAGGGGCTGGATGTGTGGCTGGAGGCGAGGAAGGGCTGACGATTCGCGGGGCGCCGCCGCTATTCCGGGGTGGAGCTTTCCGGCTTCAGGTCTTGGCGTGGCCGGGTGCTTGTCCCGGCAGGCAATGGCGTTTCCTGCTACGCCAGACGGGCAAACGCTCGCACGGCTTCGCAGCCCAGCGTAACCCGACCTGCGTGGGCTCGCGGGTAGGGCGAAAAGACGCTGCACATGCGTGAATGCGCGGCTGGGCGAGTTTGTGGAGAACTCGCCCGCCGGGGTTCATGCCACCCCGAACACCTTTTCCCATAGCACTTGCACCCCGGCCGCCGCCCCGGCGACCTGCTCCCGTTCGACCCGGGAGGCCTGGTTGTTGAGGCGCAGGCCGTGTTGCAGGCGGCGGTATTCCCGGTAGGTGTCGGCCACCGTGGCGGCGGCATCGGTGGGGATCAGACCGAGTTCGCCGGCCATGTGGAGCAGGGCGATGTTGCCCAGGTTGCCGGTGAGGTTGGCGTGTTCATGGGCGTAGCCGAGCACCAGATATTGCACGATGAACTCCACGTCGATCAGGCCGCCCCGGTCATGCTTGAGGTCGAACAGCTCGCTCTTGTTGGGGTGGGCGTCGGCCATGCGCTGGCGCATGGCCAGCACTTCCTCGCGCAGCTTGGCCAGATCGCGTTTCTGGCGCAGCACTTCGATGCGGATGGCCTCGAATCTGGCACCGATGGCCTTGTCGCCGGCGCAGAAGCGGGCCCGGGTGAGGGCCTGGTGTTCCCACACCCAGGCGTTTTCCAGCTGGTACTGGCGGAAGGATTCCAGCGACACCACCATCAGGCCGGCGTCGCCGTTGGGGCGCAGGCGCAGGTCGGTCTCGAAGAGGTGGCCCGCGGGGGTCTGGGCCGACAGCCAGGTGTTGGTGCGCTGGCCCAGCCGGGTGTAGGCCTCGGCGGATTCGGGGGCGTCATCGTCGTAGACGAAGACCATGTCCAGGTCGGAGGCGTAGCCCAGTTCCTTGCCGCCCAGCTTGCCGTAGGCGAGCACGGCAAACTTCGGATCATCCCGGTGGCGGGTCTTGATCTTGCGCCAGCACATGGTCACGGTGAGGTCCACCATGATGTCGGCCAGGGCCGACAGAAAGTCGGCGTGGCGCTCTACCGTGAGCTTGCCGGCGATGTCCTTGGTGAGCAGGCGGAAGACCTGGGCGTGGTGCTGCTCGCGCATCAGGTCCATCTGGCGTTCCATGTCGGGCTCGATCTCGTCGAGCTGGGTTGCCAGTTCGGTGCGGAAGGCGTTGAGGTCGATCTCCTCCTCAAGCATGCGGGGGTCGAGGGCTTCGTCGAGCAGGATGGGGTGGCGGTTGAGGAACTGGGCCGCCCAGGCCGAAGCGCCCACCAACTCGGCCACCTTGTGCAGGGTCTGGGGGTATTGCTGAAGCAGGGCGAGGTAGGAGCCGCGCCGGCTGATGGCGTCAAGCATGTCGAGCAGCCGCTCGAAGGTGGCGTTGGGATCGGCGGTTTCGGCGGCGGCTTCGACCACCCGCGGGATCAGCGGGTCGAAGCGGGTCTTGATGGAGGGCGGCATCTGAAGATAGCGGTTGCCGGTCTTGAGGGTGGCCAGGCGGCGCGCGGCGGCGGGCGGGTCGGGGTAGCCCAGGCGCTGGAACTCTTCGCAGCAGCGCCCCTCGTCACCGGCACTGGCCCATAGGGTGTCCAGGTCGTGGCCCTTTTCGGTGGGGTCGCCGAAGACGCTGTTGAAGTGATGGGCGACGGCCGAACGGTGGTCGTCCAGTTCGGTCAGCAGGGCCTCGTAGGAGCCGAAGCCCATGGATCGGGCGATGATGGCCTGATCCACCGGGTCGGTGGGCAGATTGTGGGTCTGGGCATCGTCCAGATATTGCAGGCGGTGTTCCACCCGGCGCAGGAAGTCATAGGCGGCGGCCAGTTCGCGCTCGGCTTCATGGGTGATGATGCCCCGTTCCGCCAGGCGCCCCAGCACCTTGAGGGTCGGCTTGATTTGCAGGGAGGTGTCGCGGCCGCCACGGATGAGCTGAAACACCTGGGCCAGGAACTCGATCTCGCGAATGCCCCCGGGGCCGAGCTTGACATTGTTCACCATGTCCTTGCGGGCCACCTCGCGGCGGATCTGGGCATGCAGGTCACGCATGGCGTTGATGGCGCCGAAGTCCAGGTACTTGCGGAAGATGAAGGGCCGGGAGATGGCGTTGAGCTCGGCGCTGCGGATGCCGGTCATCACCCGGGCCTTGATCCAGGCGTAGCGTTCCCACTCGCGGCCCTGGGTGATGAAGTAGTTCTCGAGCATGTCGAAGCTCGCCACCAGGGGGCCGGATTCGCCGTTGGGGCGCAGGCGCATATCCACCCGGAAGACCTGCCCGTCACCGGTGATGTCGTTGATGGCCTGGATCAGACCACGGCCGAGCTTGGTGAA
>JAEUNV010000036.1 GCA_016790385.1 Zoogloea sp. | reverse complement strand
GAGTCTTCCACGCGGGCCCAGCTGTGCACATTTACGCTGGAGAACAACAGCGAACGCGTGACCGTTGCGCCGGAAATGATGCTGCCGCCCGAGACCATGGAATCCACCGCCATGCCGCGCCGGTCGTCGTCGTCAAAGACGAACTTGGCGGGCGGGAGCTGCTCCTGATGGGTCCAGATCGGCCACTCCCTGTCGTAGAGGTTCAGGTCGGGGGTGACCTTGGTCATCTCCATATTGGCTTCCCAGTAGGCGTCGATGGTGCCCACGTCCCGCCAGTAGGGTTGGCGGTGGTCGCTGCCCACGCAGGATTCGGCGAAGCGGTGGGCGAATACCCGGTAGCGCGGCACGATATGAGGGATGATGTCCTTGCCGAAATCCCGGCTCGATCCACGGGTCAGGGCATCGCGCTGAAGCTGCTCGTAGAGGAAGTCTGCGTTGAAGATATACACGCCCATCGAGGCCAGAGCCCGCTCCGGGTTGCCGGGCATGGGGGGAGGATCGGCGGGCTTTTCGACGAAGGCGACGACTCGCCCTTCCTCATCCACGTTCATCACGCCGAATTCCCGCGCTTCGGCGATGGGGACATCGATGCAGGCCACGCTCATGTCCGCCCGATGACGGGTGTGGAAGGCCAGCATGCGCCCGTAATCCATCTTGTAGATGTGATCGCCGGCGACAATCAGGATGTGGCGGGGGCTGTTGTGACGCAGAACGTTGAGGTTCTGGAACACCGCGTCGGCTGTGCCCTGATACCACTGGGTTTCGTCAATCTGCTGCTGGGCGGGTAGAAGCTGGATGAACTCGCCAAAGCGCCCGTCGAGGAAGCTCCAGCCTTGCTGGATGTGGCGGATCAGGCTGTGGGCCTTGTACTGGGTGGCGACGCCAATCCTGCGGATACCCGAATTGACGCAGTTGGACAGGGTGAAATCGATGATGCGGAATTTGCCTGCGAAGGGCACGGCAGGCTTGGAGCGGAAATCGGTGAGTTGCTTGAGACGGCTGCCCCGGCCGCCGGCCAGGATGATGGCGAAGGTGTTGCGGGTGAGCTGGCTGATGAAGCGCAGGTCGGTCTGATCACGCATCTCGCAATACGGCAGATGCGGACAGGTGTTGCTCGGGGCCACGATTGTTCTCCCTTGCGGCTGTTTTGCCGTATGGTACTGCGCGAAGGGGGCACAAATGCAGCTATCTGATGCCATGCATCTTTTCAATGAAGGGCGCAACGTGCAATCGTACCGGTTGCTGGGCGCCCATTCCGACACGAAGGGCACCCTGTTCCGGGTGTGGGCACCCAATGCGGCGGCGGTGTCGGTGGTGGGGGACTTCAACGGCTGGGATGGGGAGGCCGATCCCATGCACAGCCTGGGCAGTGGGGGGGTATGGGAGGCAAGGGTGGCGTCGGCCCGGCCGGGAAACCTGTACCGATTCGAAATCACCTGCCAGGGTGGTGGGCGCGTGCGCAAGACCGACCCCTACGCCCGGGCGTTCGAATTGCGTCCCGGCTCGGCCGCCTGCGTGGCCGCTCCATCGCAACATGTCTGGCGCGACGCCGAATGGATGGCGCGCCGGGCTGCCTGGGACTGGCTGCATGCTCCGGTCAACATCTACGAGCTGCACGCAGGCTCGTGGATGCGTCACCCGGATGGCTCACCTTACCGATGGCCCGAGCTGGCTGAGCGACTGATTCCCTATGCCGTGCAGCAGGCTTATACCCATCTCGAGCTGCTGCCCGTCACCGAGCACCCGCTGGATGAATCCTGGGGTTACCAGACCACGGGGTATTTTGCGCCGACATCCCGCTACGGTACTCCGGATGAGCTTCGGGCCTTTGTCGACGCCTGCCACCAGGCCGGGCTGGGTGTGTTGCTGGATTGGGTACCGGGGCATTTCCCGCAGGATGCCTGGGCGCTGGCCCGCTTCGACGGCACTGCGCTCTATGAGCATGCCGATCCGCGCCTCGGAGTGCATGCGGACTGGGGGACACACATCTTCAACTATGGCCGCCACGAAGTGCGCAGCTTCCTGCTGTCGTCGGCCCACTGGTGGCTGGCGGAGTTTCACTTCGACGGCCTGCGCGTGGATGCGGTGGCGTCCATGCTTTACCTGGACTACTCACGCCGACCCGGCGAGTGGCTGCCCAACCGCTTCGGGGGGCGCGAGAACCTGGATGCCATCGATTTTCTGCGCGATCTCAACACCCTGGTCCACGGCGAGTTTCCCGGCGCTCTGACCCTGGCCGAGGAATCCACCGCGTGGCCCCAGGTCTCGCGGCCGGCCTATACCGGCGGATTGGGCTTCTCCATGAAGTGGAACATGGGGTGGATGAATGACAGCCTGCGTTATTTCCGGCGTGACCCGGTTCATCGGCGTTGGCATCACGACGAACTGACTTTCGGCCAGATGTACGCCTACAGCGAGAACTTCGTCCTGCCCCTGTCCCACGATGAAGTGGTGCATGGTAAAGGCTCCTTGCTGGGCAAGATGCCCGGCGACGACTGGCGACGACGTGCGGGGCTGCGCCTGCTGCTGGCCTGGCAGGTATGTACGCCCGGTAAAAAGCTGATGTTCATGGGCGGGGAATTCGGGCAGCTGCGGGAGTGGTCGGAGGCCCGCGAATTGGACTGGTCCCTGCTGGCCGATGCGGGCCACGCAGGCATCCAGCGCCTGTCCGCCGACCTCAATCACCTGTATCGCGATCTGCCTGCGCTTCACGAGCAGGATTTCGATCAGGCGGGCTTCGAATGGATCGATTGCCACGACAGCGCGCAGTCGGTGCTGGCGTGGCTGCGTCGGGGCCGGGATGGTCGCTTCGTGGTCGTCATTGCCAATTTCACCCCGGAACCCCGCAGCAGTTATCGCATTGGGGTGCCCTTGGCGGGCGGCTACCGGGAGATCCTCAACTCCGACTCGGCCCACTATGGGGGAAGCAATCTGGGCAATTGGGGGCGGATAGAGGCTCTTGACGGGGAATGGATGAATCGGCCGGCCAGTCTTGAGGCCACGCTTCCGCCGCTGGGTCTGGTGATTCTTCAGCCGGTTTGAAGGCGGGCCGCCGCCAGGGCCAGGGCGCCAAGCAGGCCCAGCCGCTCTTCGGCGACCAATCGGATGGGCATGGATTCGGCCAGCGATCGATGTTCCCGCTTGGCGTTGAAGGCGCTCACGAAGGCGGCCGCGCCTCTGCCCTGGGGCATCAGCTTGGCCGCCATCCCCCCGGCGAGGTAAACCCCGCCCCGGGCAAGCCACTGTAGTGCCAGGTCGCCCGCGAAGGCGCCGTAGGCCGAGAGCCACATATCCGTAGCCCTGCGTGCCAGTGGGTCGCTGCCATCAAGCGCGGCAGCGCTTATCTCCGCCGGGGTCTTCGGCCATCCTCCCAGGAAGGCATGGATCCGCACCAGGCCCGGCCCCGACACCACGTCCTCCACGCTGACCCGGCCTGTTTGGGCCAGCAGCGCCTCGGCCAGTTTCAGCTCTTCCAGTGTCTGAGGTGAATAGCCCATGTGGCCACCTTCGCCAGGAACAACCTGGCTGTCGCCCCCGGTCTCGATCAGCCCGGCAACCCCGAGGCCGGTGCCCGCGCCGAGGATGACCCGGGGCGCTCCGCTCAGCGGCTTGCCGGCCTGAAGCGGCAGAATGCGCTGTGACGCGACCAGGGGCAGACCGTGGGCTGCGGCGGCAAAATCATTGACCAGCTCCACCTGCCCGATACCGAAGCCATGCTCGAGATCGGCTGCGGAGAGATGCCAGGGCAGGTAGGTGAGGTCAGCCGTTCGCCCATCGGTGGGGCCGGCCACGCCAAAGCAGGCCGCCGCCGGTGCGGGGCCGCCTGCCAGAAAGTCGTGCAGCAGAGGGGCGAGGCCATCATGTTCGCCACTGGCGTAGCGCTGCTCGCGCAGGATGGAAATACCTGCGGCACCCACCGACGCGAGAGCCAGCAAGGTCTTGGTGCCGCCAATGTCACCGCCGAGCAGCAGGGCATTCATTGCGTACTCTCCAAAGCAGCAAGACGGATCT